>VBPB01000108.1 GCA_005893365.1 Candidatus Eiseniibacteriota bacterium | reverse complement strand
GACTTCGCCGGCGCGCGCGACTTCTTCCGCCAGGCGCTCGTGGCCAACCCGGCCAACGGCTGGACTCGCACCGCACTGCTCCCGGCCGCCGAGGACTCGCTGGCCCGGAGGACCAAGTCGTGACGACCCCGAACGCCGCGAGGCGGGCCGTCACGGCGGGGGTTCTGCTCGCCCTGGGCATGACGGTCGCGGGGCTCGGGGTGCGGCCGGCGCAGGCCGCGGCGCTCAAGGGCGTGGTCGTCGATCGCGGCGGCAAGCCGGTCGAGTACGCCACGGTCGCAGCACCGGCGCTCCGGCGGGGTGCCGCCACGGACGAGCAGGGCGCCTTTGCGCTCGACCTGCCGGCCGGCCCGGTCGTGCTCGAGGTGTCGCAGATGGGCTACGAGCACGCCCGTCTCGCCGTCGACGTGGCCGAGGGCATGGCGCCGCTCACGGTCGTGCTGCGCGACGAGCCCGTGCCGCTCGGCGAGGTGACGGTCGCGACCTCGGCCTTCGGCAAGACCGGCGCCAGCGAGGGCGCCGTGGTGCGCCGCATGGACATCGTCTCCACGCCGGGCGGGGCCGCGGACATCTTCCAATCGCTGCGCGCGCTCCCCGGCCTCAATGCCCCGAACGACGGGGCCGCGCTCTACGTGCGCGGCGGCGACCCGCGCGAGACGCTGATCCGGCTCGACAGCGGCGAGATCGGCCACCCCTACCACTGGGAGGGCGCTTCGGGCGGGCTGTTCTCGGCGATCGACACCTACATGATCGAGAGCGCGTTCTTCTCGAGCGGCGGCTTCTCGACCAAGTACGGCGGGGCGCTCTCGGGCGTGCTGGACATCCAGACCGACGATCCCAAGAACCTCAAGACCGTCTCGCTCGGCGCCAACCTGGCGGGCGAGATGGTCTCCAGCACCTGGGCGCTGGTGCCGGACAAGCTCGCGTTCGTGGGCAGCGTGGCGCGCAGCGCGCCGGGCCTCCTGTTCAAGCTCTACGGCGCGCCGCGCGACTACGAGAGTACGCCCACCAGCACCAACGGCATGGGCAAGCTCCTCTACCGCTACTCGTCGACCGGACGGATCTCGGGGCTGTTCCTCGGATCGGGCGACCAGGTGTCGGTGTGGAGTCAGGCGCTCAACACCGACGCCGTCTACGCCCAGCACTCCGCGGTCCGGCTCGCCGCCCTCCAGTTCCGCGACGTGCTCGCCGGGCGGGTGGCCCTGCGCGGCCAGGTCTCGAGCCAGTGGTACGCGCGTCACTGGAGCTTCGGGCCCACGGGGGCCGCGCTCACCGAGCGCAACCGCGAGGCCAACCTCGACGCGGTGTGGCCGCTCGGCCACCGCCAGGAGCTGTCCTTCGGCGTCAACGCCCGCCACCTCGACACCGAGAGCGCCGGCCACTATGCCGCCGACAGCACCGACCTGCTGCCGGGGGCGCCGACGCGCCTGCAGTCCTCACGGCCGGTGGTCGAGTATCCCGGGTTCTACCTCGAGGACAAGCTGCGCCTCTGGGGCCCGGTCTACGCCACCTTGGGCTCGCGTCTCGACTGGGCGTCGACCCCGGGCGTGTGGACCAGCGACCCGCGCGGGGCGCTGGCCTGGAAGGTGGACGGACGCCAGACCGTGCGCCTGGCGGCCGGGCGCTACCACGAGCTGGCCGACCCGCGCTTCCTGGATCCGGTCTACGGCAATCCGCGGCTGGCGCCGCTCACCGCCGACCACGCCATCGCCGGCTACGAGTGGAAGGACGACGACGTCAACCTGCGCCTCGAGGCCTATCACAAGGCCTACCGCGGCCTGATCACCAACGACGCCGCCACCTTCTACGCCAACGCCGGGCGCGGGTACGCCCAGGGGGTCGACGTCTTCCTGCAGGGCTCCCGGCGCGACCTCACCGGCTGGGTCTCCTACGGCTACATGGATTCCAAGCGCCAGGAGCTCGACGACCCGCACCTGGTGCGTTCGCGCTACGGCACCGGCCATGCCGTCACGCTGGTGGCGCGCTACCAGGTCAACGGCAGCTGGCAACTGGGCGCCAAGTACAACTACTCGGCCGGCCGGCCGGTGACCCCGGTCGTCGGCCGCAGCTACGATCCGGTGCGCGGCATCTGGCACCCGGTCTACGGCGAGCACGACTCCGACCGGCTGCCCGACTACCACCGGCTCGACGTGCGCGTCACCCGGCTCTTCTCGCTGCCCGCGCTCGGGGCCCTGCGGGCCAGCAGCGTCTGCGTGCTCTACATCGAGGGCATGAACGTGCTCGGCCTGCGCAATGCCCAGGACTACGTGTACAACAGCGACTACTCGGAGCGCCGGACCGTCGACTCGGTCTTCAGCCGGCGGCTGCTCGTGGCCGGATGCTCGCTGACGTGGTAGGGCTCAGGTCATGGCCGAGGCTCCGTTGCGCGTCCTGATCGTCGACGACGAACCGCTCGCGCGCCTGCGCCTGCGCCGGCTGCTGGGCGAGGTCGGCGGCGTGGAGGTGGTCGGCGAGGCCGGCTCGGCCGCCGAGGCGCGGCCGCTGGTGGCCGCGGCCGCGCCCGAGCTGCTGCTGCTCGACATCCAGATGCCGGGCGAGGACGGGTTCGCCCTGCTGCGGAGCCTCGACCCGCGGCCGGCGGTGGTGTTCGTGACCGCCTTCGATCAATACGCGGTGCGCGCCTTCGAGGAGAACGCGGTCGATTACCTGCTCAAGCCCTTCCGCCGCGAGCGCCTGGCCGCGGCCCTCGCCCGGGCGCGGCAGGACATGGCCAGGCCCGGGGCGATGTCGCCCCAGGTCGAGGCCCTGCTGGCCGCCCTCGCGCAGGGGGCGGGCTCGCCGCACCTCGAGCGCCTGACGGTGCGCGTCGGGCCGCGCCAGCTGATCCTCAAGGCCGAGGAGGTGCTGTGGTTCGGCGCCGAGGACAAGCTGGTGTTCGCGGCCACCGCGAGCGGGCGGCACTACGTGAACTTCACCCTCGACCAGCTCGAGCGGCGGTTGGACCCGCGGCGCTTCGCGCGCGTCCACCGCGCCGCCATCGCCAACCTCGATCACGCCGCGGCGCTGCGCCCGGGGTTCGCGGGCACCTGGCGGCTGCAGCTGCGCGACGAGGCGCGCACCGAGGTGCCGGTGAGCCGGGCGCGGGCGCGCATGCTCCGCGAGCGGCTGGGGGCGTAGGTCGGGACCGAAGAGGAGGTGGGGCGTGAGGACGTCGTTAGGGTTCGACCTCCTCGCGGGCGCGGCCGCCATCGTCGCGGTCGTCGGCACCGCCATCACCAGTCAGTTCGTCGGCTCCGATCTGCGCGCGCTGTTCGGCATGAGCGGCATGGCGTTCTTCCTCGCCGGGCTCGCGCGCGGACGCGCCGGGGCTCCGGCGTGGCGGCGGGGGCTGATCGTGAGCCTGCCCGGCCTGCTGGGCGACGTCGCGCTGATCGTGAACAACGGCCTGGGCCGCCTCGACATCCCGGTGGCGATCACGCTGACCTCGATCGCCGGCGCGGTGGCCGGCGTGGCGACCCGGCGGCTCGCCACCGACCACCGCCTCCGCGGGCTGGGGCTCTCCCTGGCATTCGCGCTCGCGCTCGGCTCCTGGGTGGCGTTGGGCCTCCCATGGTTCCTGGCGCAGATGTCCTTCCACCGGGAGACGCGCCCCGCGCCGGCGCTGGTCTTCACCTCACTCGACGGTGCCGCCGTGCGCATCCCGGATCCACAGCGGCGGATCGTCGTGCTGGCGTTCTGGACCACCTGGTGCATGCCGTGTCGCTGGGAGCTGCCCGAGATCGCGCGCGTGCACCAGCGCTTCGCCGCGGACCCGCGCGTGGTCGTGTGGGCGGTGGACGTCGGGTGGGGGCCCGAGTCGCCGCGGCGCGCCCGGAGCTTCCTCGCGCGGCGCGGGCTGGTGGTCCCCGCCGCGTTCGACTCCGGCTTCAGCGCGCAGGCGCTCGGCGTGCACGCGCTCCCGGCGATCGTGGTGGTGGACGGCAGCGGCCGGCTGCGGCTGACGCATGCCGGATACGATCGCTCCGAGGACATGCCCCGCCGGCTGGCGGCCGCGATCGCAGGGCTGCTTGGGGAATCCCGCTAGGAGACGGCTGGGGGCGTAGCCCGGGGCTGCCGGGGGAAGGCGCGCCCCGGGCTACTGAACGAGTCGCAGCGTGTAGAGCGTGCCGCTCCCGCCGCCGCTGCTGCTGCCGGGCAGCGAGGTGAAGAGGAACTCGCCGTCGATCTCCGAACCCCCCTGGACCTGGTCCTTGAGGAAGAAGGCGGCGAAGCCGGTCACCGTCACGGTGCCACCGCCGCCGCCGCCGGCGGCGGGCGTGAAGGGCGTCGTAAGCGGCACGTAGACCACGCGCTGGCCATTCCCCCGGTAGTCCGAATAGCAGATCCCCGGACGTGAGTCCGTATCGCTCGCGATTCGGGCGGCGACCCCGGTCCTGGTCTTGCCAGTCATGGCGCCGGTCTCCGTGTTCAGCACCTGTCCGATCGAGATCGGGCAGCAGTAGCCCTTCTCCAGTAGACACGCGAACGTGTTCGCCCCCGTGGGCTGCATGCCCGAACAGGCACCCCCGGGGCAGCTCGGGAAGTCGAGCGCACCGTAGTTGCCTTGGTTCGCCCCCGTGCCTCCGGAGAGCTTGAGGACGTAGTCGGGGAGACAGCCGGGAACGGGCTGCTGCCCCGACAGATCGACGTACAGCGGCGCCAGGCCGCAATCGACGGAGGTGCTGGGATCGGCCTCGGCCGTCGCGGTGGCGCTGACGTCCAGGCTCAGGATGCCGAGCACCTGGGCGACGTGCGTCACCATGGAGCCGCCCGTCGAGGCATCGCGGCGCACCGTCACCTTGACCGACCGCGTGGTCGGGAAGCTGATGTCGCCCGCCAGCAGCGTCACCGGCTGGGCGTCGTTCCGGAACGCCTTGTTGTGGGTCGACGCATCTTGCGCCCGCAAGATCGCCGCGTCCTGCACCACCGTCCCGGTCACCGGGCTCATCGCCGAGATGCCGGCCAGGGCCGCGGCGTCGGCGGCGGTCTGCAGCTGGGTGCGCGTGGCCATCAGCTTGGCCACGTCGATCCCGAGGGCGAGGAACCCGAGCATGAGCATCAGGAAGAAGGCGAACCACAGGATGATGACCCCGCGCGCCTTGGGGTCGTGCTTCCGGGCGAGCATGGGCTCGTCGTTGCCCGCCTTGAGGCCGTTGGCGTGCCCCTCGCGGTAGCCCTTCTCGTAGGCCCGGAGCAGCGCGGCCCGCGCCTCGCTCAGGCGGTCGAGCTGCTTCGTGCTGGCCGTGAGCAGGACGACGAGCAGGCTGGCGGCCTTGGCGAATCGTCGGTCTCGGTTCACCGCGCGCCCCCAGTGGCCTTGGCGATGGCGGCCCTCACGACGTGCCTTCGTTGCGCATCCAGGCTTCGCCGGACAGCGTCGAGGGGTTCCTAAAGCCCGCGCCGAACAGGTTGAAGACGCCGGGGAAGATCCAGTTGAAGTTCACCACGACGACCACATGATCCAGGCGGCTGGCGTCGGGGCCGGTGACGGTCAGCGTCTTGACCCCGACCCCGGCGGAACCGATCACCTGATTGACGCGCGCCGTCACCTTCGCGCTGTCGGAGAGGCTGCTCACGGCCCGGAGGCGCGCGCCTTCACGGGCGGCCTGCTCGACGATGTTCCTCACGAAGAAGGCCCGCCCGAAGTCGATCACCGCCACGGTCAGGAGGAGCACCAGGGGCAGGATGAGGGCGAATTCGACGATGGAGCTCCCGCGCGAGTGGTTGTGGCGTAGCTGGGGGCTCTGGGGCGACCGGGGCAGGGGCATGGTGTGGTTGCGGCCGTCCGGGTCGGCATCCCGAGGGGGACGCCGGGAATCCTGAGGGCTACGCGTCGATCCCCATCGGTTGTGCAGCGTGGACGCAAAGGATGGCAGGCGCGGAACGAAACTGTCCGCGGCCTTCATCTGCAATTGCACGGCCAACTGCATGCGGGGCGCATCAGCCGCGCCCGCAACTCACCGGACCCAAAGCGGCTAAGCGACCACAATCGGCGCGGCGCGCAGCGCGGGCGAGGGTGAGGATGTCCTCTGGCGCGGAAGAAGCGTAAGCGTTGCCGACGTCTCTAGTGACTTCATGCGGCGGGCCCTCCGCCGGCGGCGTCGGCCCGCGACCAGCGCCAACAAGCCAGACCGATCCTCGCTTGACCCCCGAATGGGTTCCGGGGTCGACGATGGCCGCGTCGTGACTCCACCAGGGATTCAGGCGCCGCGCCACAGGACGCCGTGTCCCGACGTGCGAGCCGTGCTCAACTACCGTCGCAAGGAGGAGCCCATGGCCCACCCGTCTCCGCATTTCGCCCGTTCGCGCGTTGTCCCCGCAGCCCTCGCGCTGCTCGCGTTGCTCCCGTCGCTCCGCTCAGCACACGGCGCGTCGGTGCCGGCCTCGGCCCAGGTGGAGACGTTCGGGTCGCTGCGCGATATCATCCACGAGGGTCGGCTCGAGGGCCGCGTCTGGCTGGCAGCCGCGCTCGCCAAGCCCCACGCCTACGCCCTCGGAGCGCTCGCGCGATTGGATGGCGAGTTCGTCATCGTCGACGGCAAGGTGTGGGAGTCCCGACCCGCCGGGCGCGGGACGATCCGGGCCACCGCCTACGCCCCCGGCGCGGACTCGGCGGCCCTGATGGTGGTCTCGCATGTCGCGGCCTGGCGCGACATCCCGGTCACGCGCGCCATTCCCATGGCGGCGCTCCAGGACACGCTCAAGGCCCGCGCCGCCGCCCGCGGGCTGCCGCGCTCCGGGCCCTTCGCGTTCCTGATCGATGGGCCGGTGACCGGCCTGCGCTGGCACGTGGCGGATGGGCGCCTGCTCGCCCCCGGCCCCTCATCGCACGAGGCGCACGCGAAGGCCGCCGTTCAGGGTGCGCGCGACGCGATCTCCGCGCGGCTGGTCGGCTTCTACTCCGACCACCACCAGGGCGTCTTCACGCACCACGACTCGGAGGTCCACATGCACGTCCTCCTGGCGGCCGAGGGGCTTGCCGCGCACGTCGATAGCCTGTGCGTGAGCCCCGGGGCCGTCCTCCGCCTGCCGATCGTGCGGTGACCGCGGGCTGCGGGCATGCGCCCGTGGGAATTGTCGCCCGCATGACTCGGTATCGCGTCCCGATTCGTAGACTTGGGTCATGCAGAAGGACGCCCAGATGGACGGCGCCGCCGCGGGGGTGCCCGCCGGCCCGATTCGCAGTGGTGCCCTGGCGCGCCTGGCCGGGGTGAGCACGGACACGCTGCGACACTACGAACGCCTCGGCGTGCTGTCCGCGCCCTGGCGAGCCGCCAATGGCTACCGCGAGTACCCGCGGCAGGCCCTGGAGCGCGTGCGGCTCGTGCGGCGCGCGCTGAGGGTGGGATTCACGCTGGCCGAACTGGCGCGCGTGCTTCAGCGACGCGACCAGGGTGGTTCGCCCTGCCGCGAGGTGCGGACGCTCGCCGAAGGGAAGCTCGGCCGGATGGAGCGGGAACTCTCCGAGCTCACGGCTCGCCGTGACGCCCTGCGTGGCACACTAGAAGAGTGGGAGCACCGCCTGGCGGGCAGGGCCCCGGGGAAGCAAGCGCGACTGCTGGATCACATCCATGCGATCGTGCCGGCGGGGGGCGGTGGTGGGTGGAGACCGCCGCGCAGTGGGTTCCGGCCGAAGCCGGGGGTTCGGACTCGCCATGGGGTCGCGGCACCGAAGCCGACGCCTTCGTCGTAGCGTCGAGTGAACCAGCGACGCGGCCGCGCCGTTGGGGCATGTCACGCGGCGCGCCGGAGGTAACCTCGGCGGGCCTCCGCGCGTATCCTCCGGCAATCATGGAGTCGCCAGCGGCGGTGCCGGCCCCGCCGGTCGGGCCCCTTGCCGCGCCCAGTCGCGGCGGCCGGACCATCAGCGCGCTCGAGTTCGTGATCGGCGCCGCGATCGTGCTCGGCCACAACGTCTGGCGGGTGCTGCCCAACGAGGTCCCGATCCTCTAGCGGCCGGTGGTAGCGGGTGGCCACGGGCATAGGCCGCTTGCGTCCGGTGCCGTAGGTCGTGTAAACACGGCCCCGGAGAAGTGCGAGAGTGGCTGGATCGGGCGGTCTCGAAGGCCACTAACACGACAATCGACCTTCCGAACCGCAAGTCCGCTAGCAGCAGCACATACCGTCGTCACGAATGTTCGCGAGGGGATCGACGCCCCTGCGAAAAGATGAGTCACCCGTTCGGCACCCGTCATCGGAGGCCGGTTGATGCCGGAATCGATCCTTGGACCCGACCCCAGGCTCGACGTCGTCGTCCAGCGTTTGGTCGAGGCCTATCAGCCCGAGCGCATCTATCTCTTCGGCTCCGTCGCCCGAGGCGACGGTGACGCCGACAGCGACTACGATCTCCTGATCGTCGTGCCGAACGATGCCCCGCCGGAGCGTCGGCGGAGCCGCCTGGCCTACGAAGTTCTCAGGGGCACCGGGACGCCGGTGGACGCCCTGGTTTGTTCACACGATTGGTTCTTCTCGAGGGTTCACCTGCGCGCCTCGCTGCCGGGAACCGTGCTTCGCGAGGGAAGGCTGCTCCATGCCGCATGACCCTGCGCGCATCGCCGACACGAAGGCGTGGCTGAGCAGGGCCGCTACCGATCTGCGCGCAGCGGCGCTCGACCTCGCCGCCGATCCACCACTGCTGGACGACCTCGTGTTTCACTGCCAGCAGGCGGTCGAGAAGGCGATGAAGGGCCTGTTGACATGGCACGATGAGCCATTCGGGAAGACCCACAATCTCGAGACCCTTGGAGAAACCTGTCTGCGGCTGGATTCCACCCTTCGGCCTTTGGTGGATCAGGCGGTGCCGCTGACCGAGTATGCGTGGAAGTTCCGCTATCCCGGGGAGCAGGAGGGAGCGACACGTGACGAATCGGAACGCGCGCTCGCAATCGCTCGGGATGTGTTCGAGGCGGTCCTCGCCCGAGTGCCTCAAGGCGCGCGTCCATGAGGGGGCCGATGAACGGACGACGGCGTGACCCGAGGGTCGTGGGTGGGCTGGGGGAATCGGGTCCCCGTGGCGCCTCGCAGAACATCGATTCCGCTCGCCGGATCGCGCTCGAAGAGAGGCAGTCGGCGGCGCGGCGCGAGAAGCTTCGCGTCAGACCCGACTCACCGCCCTTCCTTCGCGTCGAGGCTCCGTCGGGATTCTCCTATCGAATTCAATTGAGGGGTGACGCCGGCGGCCCTCACTCATGTGACTGCCCGGATTTCGAGGCCAACCGCCTCCACACCTGCAAGCACGTGGAACGCGTTCGCACTTGGCTGGCCTCAGGCCGCGCCCGGCTCGCGCTCGAGCATCGGCGCCAGGCACTACGGTCTCGTGTCTACCTTCACTTCGGCGACGTCATCGAGCCGCGGCTCTTCGGACGCCCCCGGGGCGCGAGCGCGTCGATCGTGCCCTTCCCGATGAAGTGAGGCCGTGAACCCGCGATTGAGGGACCAGCGACTGGCGATCGAGCGCTGCCTGCGGTTGGGGGACTACGATCCCTGCGGCCGAGCGACTCAGAAAGTCGAGTCGGGCCGAAACCGTTGCGCGCCCCATTCGCGCCGCGCAGTCCGTGCCATGACCGGGATGACATGCAGGTAACGGGAGATCGCCGAAGGAGCGTCGAAGCCGCTCCTGGGACGGTTCCATCGCTCGCGCCGGTGCTCACGCCCCATGGGCGGCTCGTGCTCAGCCGGTCGGACGACGGAGCCAGGCTCGAGCAGGCGCTTGCGCATCGGCTCGTCGCCGCGTTCGAGCGTGGGGCCGGTCATGGGCTTCTGCAGCTCGGCGCCGGCGAGGTCGGGATCTCGTTGACCGCCGTGCTTGGATACTGGCGCGAGTTCGGGGCTCGATTCGTGACCGCCCGGTGCGGGCTCGAAGATGCGCGCGGCGAGGCACGCGTTGCAGCCCTCTCGCCCGCTGAGTTCCAGGGATTGGCCCTCGCGGCGCCGCCGATGAAGGGCGCCGAATACATCACTCCATCGGTTCTCGAGGCGCTGTGGGGCGAGATCGGGGAGGCCTTCAGGATCGAGTTCGCCGAATCCAAGGGATCGCTGCAGGAATTCCTGAGGGGCCGCAACCCGGTCTGGAACATCGTCGGTCGCGTCCACTTCAACTTGGCCGAGAACCGCAACGACCAGCGCGCTCCGTTCGCGTTCATGGCAACGTACACGTCGCGCCTTTCGGCTCACGCCAAGCCCCAACACCTGCCTCTCGGTCAGGCGCTGCGGGAATACGCTGGGGCCGCGAACAGGGAACGGCTGCTCTCGCTGCTCCTGCCGGTCCAGCGCGCCGCGGAGCGGTGTCCCTGGCTCAAGGCGATGGTCGAAGCGGGAGAGATCTTCCATCCGCTGCGCTGGGCGCCGACGGAAGCCTATCGGCTGCTCAATGACATCCCGTCGCTCGAGGCCGCAGGCGTGGTGGTTCGAGTTCCGGCCGCGTGGCATGCGAGACGGCCCCCCCGCCCGCAGGTCACCGCCACCATCGGCGACAGACCGCCTGCGGGGCTCGGCCAGGACGCACTGCTGGATTTCAACGTAGCGGTCACGCTCGACGGCGAACGCTTGACGGCCGAGGAGATCCGGCGGCTGCTCGCCGGCGTCGATGGACTCGCGCTGATCCGCGGGCGCTGGGTCGAGGTGGATCGCGACCGACTCGAGCGTATGCTCGGCCACTTCCGGGCCGTCGAGCGCGTCGCAGCCGAGCATGGCTTGGCGTTCGCCGAGGCGATGCGGATGCTGGCCGGTGCCGATGTGGGGGCCGAGGAGGGCTCCCGCCCCTCCGACTCCGACTCGTCGCGTGTCGTCGCGGGACCGTGGCTGGCGGATACCCTCAATGCATTGCGAAGTCCCGAAGCTCTGTCGCGGGTCGACCCAGGCGATGCGCTCCATACGACGCTACGCCCCTACCAGCGGGTCGGATTGCGCTGGCTTCATGACATGGGGCTCGGCAAGACAGTTCAGGTCCTGGCATTATTGCTCGGGCTGAAGGCTCGGGGTGGCGGGAAGCCCCACCCGAGCCTCCTGGTCGCTCCGGCGTCGCTGCTCGCGAACTGGGTGTCCGAGATCGAGCGATTCGCGCCGAGTCTGCGCCCCCTGGTGGCTCACCCGTCGGCCATGACCGCTGCGGAACTCGGACAAGTCGCGGCAGTGAAACTTCAGGACCGGGACCTGGTGATCACGAGCTATGGATCGCTGCTGCGAATCCCCTGGCTCGCCGGCGTGAAGTGGCGGCTGGCGATCCTCGACGAGGCGCAGGCGATCAAGAATCCCGCGGCCAGGCAGACCCGCGCCGTCAAGGCACTTCACGCCCGGGCGCGGATCGTCCTGACCGGGACCCCGGTCGAGAACCGGCTCGCCGATCTGTGGTCCATCTTCGATTTCATCAACCCGGGGCTGCTCGGGACGGGCCCGGAATTCACCGCTTTCGCCAGGCGGCTGGGCGGGCGGGTCCACAACCCCTACGCCCCGCTGCGCGATCTGGTGCGCCCTTACATCCTGCGCCGGCTGAAGACCGACAAGTCGGTTATCGCCGACCTGCCCGACAAGGTGGAGGTGAAGGCTTTCTGCCCGCTCAGCCGCAAGCAGGCCGCGCTCTATCAGCGGGCCGTCGAAGAACTGGCCGAACGGCTGCGGGCGGTGGACGGCATCCGGCGCAAGGGCGTCGTGCTGTCATTCCTGACGCGGTTCAAGCAGATCTGCAACCATCCGTCGCACTGGCTCGGCGACGGGACCTGGACGGAGCCGGACAGTGGCAAGCTGGGACGGTTGCGAGAGGTCGTCGAGGTCGTCGACGCCCGCCAGGAGAAGGTCCTCGTCTTCACGCAGTTTCGCGAGATCATCGAACCTCTCGCGGCTTTCCTCGGCTCGGTGTTCGGGCGGCCCGGGCTCGTTCTCCACGGCGGGACCGAGGTCGGCAGGCGCAAGGGTCTGGTTCGTCGCTTCCAAGAGGACGAGGCGGTTCCCTTCATCGTGCTTTCGCTCAAGGCCGGGGGTGTAGGATTGAACTTGACCGCGGCTTCGCATGTGGTGCATTACGACCGCTGGTGGAATCCCGCGGTCGAGGATCAGGCGACAGATCGCGCGTTTCGAATCGGCCAGACCCGAAACGTGCTCGTGCACAAGTTCGTCTGTCGCGGCACGCTCGAGGAGAAGATCGACCAGCTGATCGAATCAAAGCGTACGCTTTCCCGGGACCTGCTGGGTGGTGGCGCGGAGCTCCTGCTGACGGAGATGAAGGACGACGAGTTCTTGGACCTGGTGGCGTTGGATCTCAAGACCGCGACCCTGGAGACCTGACCGTGTTCTACGCATGGAAACAGTACGTGCCAGTCGTCGAGCGGCGCATGAAGGGCGCTCGAGAGATGGAGAAGCTGCGGAAGAAGGGGACCCCGCTCTCGCCCGTGACCATCGAGGGTCGGACCATCGCGAGGACCTTTTGGGGGAAGGCGTGGTGCGACAACCTCGAGCGCTACAGCGACTACTCCAACCGCCTGCCACGGGGGCGAACCTACGTGCGAAACGGCTCGGTCGTCGATTTGCAGATCGGAGTGGGCGAAGTGGCCGCACGGGTCGCGGGTTCCTCGGTCTACCGTGTCAAGGTGGTGGTGGCGCCCGTTCCCAAAGCTCGCTGGACCGCGATTTGTCGCGACTGCGCCGGAGCCATCGACTCGCTGGTCGAACTCCTGCAGGGCCGATTCTCCAAGGGTGTGATGGAGCGCATCTGCCAGCAGAAGACGGGGCTCTTTCCCTCTCCGCACGAAATCAGGCTCGACTGCAGCTGTCCCGACTGGGCCACGATGTGCAAGCACGTCGCTGCCGTGCTCTACGGCATCGGCGCGCGCCTCGACGAGAAGCCCGAACTGCTGTTCCACCTCCGCAAGGTCGATGAAAAGGCCCTGATCGCCCGTGCGGGCAGGGGCCTGCCGCTCGCGAA
This sequence comes from Candidatus Eiseniibacteriota bacterium, assembly GCA_005893365.1. Taxonomy (GTDB): domain Bacteria; phylum Eisenbacteria; class RBG-16-71-46; order RBG-16-71-46; family RBG-16-71-46; genus WS-11. The sequence continues at coordinate 2,610 of VBPB01000108.1, read as the reverse complement.
CAAAGGGCCCAAGGCGGACAGGGTCCTGGGCGAGGAGGCGCTCTCCGAACTGTTCGGCATCGAGATGGCAATGGGCGACGCAAGCAGGAAAGCCCGGCCGGTGCGCGACATTTCCTCCGCGCGGCAACGCGTCGCCGGTGTGCGCGGCGACACCAAGTTGAAGAGTGTGCGAACGAAGCGGCGAGTCGCTCTAGGTCGCCCGAAGCGCACCCCGCGCACCGAGCGCCTGATGAGCGAAGCATCGCGGGTGTCACGTTTCGCGGGAAACCGGGACACTCGATCGCGTCCAGCATGACCCGAGATGACCCAGCGGTACACAGGAAGAGAACGTCGAGTCTGTCAGGCCGCGTGCTTCTTCAGGTATCGAAGGCTTTCCGGGATGTCGCGAATAAGGCGAAGGAGTACGTCCATCGCGGCCGTCTGGACGTTCCGGCCAGATTCCCAGCGGGAGATCGTGTTGCCTCCGAGACGCAGCAAGCGAGCAAGCTGGACCTGGGTCAGATGGTGCCTTTCCCTAATAGAGCGGATCTCGTCTGCTGAGAGTAGCTCGTATCGGGAGCGATAGGCGGCTAGCGCGCGCGCTCGCAGCTTGCGGGCCTGATCCATTCTCAGGACGATCTCGTGGCACTTGGGACACCGGAGATGAGCCGCGTCCGGAACAGCAATCTCCTCGCCGTTCACCGGCAGACGAAGGGTCGCACTTCGTTCGCGCATGGCGGAACCGCAGTTCGGACAGGCGTCGTCCGGGGGACCACCTCTGGCGTGCTCTGGGCGTTCTCTGCCCCGCTGATGAACTCTAGTTGCCATCCTCGTTGCCCTCCTCGTGGAATGAGATGATGATGCAATCGCCTCGCAGAATCAGCTTCAGGTACAGCTGCGTGCCTGTGACCGTAGGTTTGAACACGTACATCCACTCGCCGGTAATCGTGGACCTGATGCGCCCCGCGGAATCGGTGGCCGTTAGCTTCTTCAAGACGTCGCAGCAGTCGTCTTGGTCAAATGCGAGATCAAGGCGGACCAGTTCGCGAAGCGCCTTGTGCGTGAAGCGAACTTTGCCGGCGCCCGCCAGTTCCCGAATTCTGCCCAGAATGCCCTGCAACCACCGCGGCATCCGTGCCTCCGTTCACCGAATGAACATATTATGCATATGGGTAGTTCGCCCAGCAAGCTGTCAGACGGTCCACGACCCCTCGCGACTTGGCGGAGCGCGTCTTTCCGGAGCAAGGACGGCACAGCGATCGCCGCGACTCCCGGTAGCGGCGGATCAGTGGAGCGGTCTACTTGACCGCGCAGCCAGCCGACGATCAGTCATCGAACTGCACCTTGCGCATTGCCGCGCAGGCTGTTACAAACGCCGGCGGAGAGGTGCGAGAGCGGCTGAATCGGGCGGTCTCGAAAACCGTTAGGGGCGTAAGCCCCTCGAGGGTTCGAATCCCTCCCTCTCCGCCAGCCTCCCGGCTGGCCGAGGGCGGTCACGCCCCCCCTAATAGATGTAGTGCTCCCGAAGGGGCCGCCGGCGTCTCGCCGCGATCTCGGTCGCCCCACGCTCGCCCAACCGTCAACCCGGTTGACGGTCGGCCGCCCGTTTCGCCTCGTTCCGCAGGTCTCGCTGCAACGCCGGCGCATCGCCGTTTGCATGGCGAATCCGCCGCCGTCAAGACGTCGCCAGCGATCGCGTAAGGCCGACGAGCATGCCAAGGCGCCGGGCCAACGCGCCCGCCCCCCCGAAGCCACTCCCGCGCACGGGATTCCCGACGCCGCCGGCGGCCGTATGCGTTCGGCCCTCCGTGTCTCCCTCGCGGGCACATCGACGCACCACCAACGCTCCGGCAACGATCCCGTTGCATTTCGCGGGCTGGCCCACTTGGTGCTTTATCCCGGCGGCTTCGCATACCTCGGCGCCCGGTCGCCGGGCGCAACGAGGAGACCCCTGGGATCGTGGGGTCGCGGCTGACCCGCCACGGAACGGCTGTCCGCGCGTCGATGTTTCGCGCGGGGAGGACGGATGAACAGGCTCTTCCGAACGGTGCGGGGCAACCGCGGCGTCGAGATCGCGGAGTTCGCGGTCGTGTTGCCGCTGTTCCTCATCATCATGTTCTCGATCGTGGACTTCGGCCTCTACTCGTTCGTCCAGCACACGCTCCAGTTCGCCACGCGTGAGGGCGTCCGGCTGGCGCTCGTGGGCCGCACGCTCACGGACGCCTCGGGTAACCAGCTCACGCGCGAGGCGTCCATCATCAAGACCATCGATGACTACGCTTCGGTGGCGGTCAAGCCGTCGCAGCTCCAGATCAGCATCTATCCGGTCAACACCGACTACTCCGATCCGACCGATTGGTCGATCACGCAGAACGCCGGGGGGCCGGGCAGCTACATGCGGGTCAAGACCCGTTACTCCTACACGTTCATCACGCCGCTGATCGCGGCGCTGATGCCCAACGGCAAGCTGGTCATCCAGTCCCAGGCGACCTACCGCAACGAGCGCTTCTGATGCGCGCGGCACATCGGCCGCAGGCAGGGGAGACGATCCGATGATCCGCATCCCGCGAATCTTCCGACTGGTATCCGACTCGCCCGGCGCGACGCGCCAGGGCGCGCGGGGCACGTCGA
>VBPB01000320.1 GCA_005893365.1 Candidatus Eiseniibacteriota bacterium | reverse complement strand
GCGCGCCGGGGACGGATCCCGCGCTGGCCGCGGACCCCGACTCGCTGCTGCCGTCGCCCGACCGGCCGGACATCGGGCCCCCGGCCCCGCGGCCTACCGCCGGCCGGGTGGCCCCGCCCGGAGCCCAAGCACCTCCCGCCGGCCCGACGGCGCAGGCCCCGCCGCCCACCGCTTCGACGGGCTCGAACAAGGCGCCGGCGCCGCAGGCCGGCGCGCGCTCGGACGCGCGACTCGACGACCCGCCGCGCCCGCCGCCCGACAACGGCCCCGCGGCCCCGGACAGCAGCCGGATCCGGCCGTGAGCCGGCGCGAGCGGGCCCGCCCCGCGCGCGGTGGCTACCGGCCCGCGCGGATCCCGGTCGCGACGGCGGCGGCCCCGCCCGCGCTCGCCAAGACCGCGTGGCGGCAGGCCGAGGCGCGCGTCACGCTCCATCGCGACGCCGGCGCCGGCCATCGCTGGCTCGAGCTGGCGATGCCGCGCGCCTTCCCGCTGCCCGGCGCGGGCCAGTTCGTCCAACTCCTGCTCGAAGCCCCGGCACCGGTCCTGCTCCCGCGGCCGATGAGCGTCGCCCTGGTGCGGCGCGCCGCGGCCGGGCCGGTGCTCGGGTTCCTCTACGCGCCGGTCGGCGACGGTACGCGAGCACTCGCGGCACTCGATGTGGATGATCGCGTGCTCGTGCTCGGGCCCTTGGGGCGTGGGTTCCCGCTCGAGGTCGAGGGCGTGCCGGTGCTGATCGCCGGCGGGCGCGGTGTCGCCCCGCTGCTCTTCGCCGCCGAGACGCTCGAGCGCCAGGGCCGGCGCTGCGAGTTCCTGTTCGGCGCGCGCGACGCCGCCCATCTCGTGGCGCTGGCCGAGACGCGCCGCCGCCTCGACCGCATGGGAGGCCGGCTGCACCTGGCGACCGACGACGGCAGCCGCGGTGTCCACGGCACGGTGCTCGAGCTGCTCGACCGCATCGCCCCGCATCTGCCGGCACCGCGCGTGATCCACGCCTGTGGCCCGCATCCGATGCTCGCCGCCATCGCCCGCTGGGGGCTGCGGCACTCCGTCCCCACCTTCCTGGCGATGGAATCGATCATGGCGTGCGGGACCGGCGTCTGCCGCGGCTGTCCGCTGCCGCGCAGCGAATCCGAGCGCCGGCGGCTGTCGCGCGCGCGCGCGCCGCTCCCGTCGCTCTACGGCAATCCCGAGTTCGCGATGTGCTGCACCGATGGCCCGGTGTTCGCCGCCCACGCCCTGGACTGGGAGCGGCTGGGATGAGCCGCACGCCCGACCTCGCGGTCCGCATCGGGCCGCTCAGGCTCAAGAACCCGGTGCTCACCGCCTCGGGCACCTTCGGCTACGGCGACGAGTACGCCCACGTCCTGGACCCCAAGGGCCTGGGGGCGGTCATCACCAAGACCGTGACGCTCAAACCCCGCGCGGGCAATCCGCCGGCGCGCATCGCCGAGACCGCGGGCGGCATGCTCAACTCGATCGGGCTCGAGAACGTGGGGCTCGAGCGCTTTCGCCGCGAGAAGCTGCCCAAGCTGCGCGCCCTCTCGGCCACCGTGGTCGCCTCGCTCGGCGGCGAGACCCCGCGCGAGCTGGCCCGCCTGCTGGAAGCACTCGGCGGCGAGCCCGGTATCGGCGGCTTCGAGATCAACTTCTCGTGCCCCAACGTCGCCCGCGGCGGCGCCATCTACTGGGCGCACGCGCGGCGGCTCGAGCGCACGCTCGCGATGCTGCGCCCGCTCACGCGCGCGGCGCTCATCGCCAAGCTCTCGCCCGACGTGACCGCGATCGCCGAGCTGGCGCGCGGTTGCGAGCAGGGCGGCGCCGACGCGGTGACCGCCGTCAACACCTTCGTCGGCATGGCGGTGGACATCGGCGGCGGGCGCTCGCGCCTGGGCCGGGCGACCGGCGGGCTCTCGGGCCCCGCCATCAAGCCGCTGGCGCTCGCGCGCTGCCACGAGGTGGTCCGCGCGGTCAGCATCCCGGTGCTGGGGTCGGGCGGCATCATGAACGGCCGCGACGCCCTGGAGTTCATCGCCGTAGGCGCCACCGCCGTGCAGGTGGGGACGGCCAGCTTCATCCGCCCGCGCGCCGCCGCCCAAGTGGTGGAGGAGATGGCGCGCCTGCTCGCCGAGCGCGGCATCCGCCGCATCGAGGCCTGGCGCGGCTGCCTCGAGCCCGCGGCGAGCCCCGCGCCCGCCGCCGGGAGGCGCGCGTGACCGAGATCGCCGTCGCCTACGACGTCGCCTCGCTCGAAGACGCACTGGCGCTGGACGCGCGCCTGGGCCCCGGGCCCGAGCTGGCCAAGGTCGGGCTCGAGCTCTACACCGCCGCCGGACCCGAGGCGGTGCGATCCCTCGCGGGCCGGGGCCGGCGCGTGTTCCTGGACCTCAAGCTCCACGACATCCCCAACACCGTGCGGGGTGCCGCGCGCGCTGCGTCTCGACTCGGCGCCGAGCTGCTCAGCGTGCACGCGACCGGCGGACGCGAGATGATCGCGGCCGCCGTCGACGGCGTGAGGGAGGGCGGCGGGGCGACCCGGGTGATCGCGGTCACCATCCTCACCAGCCTCGATCCGGCCGACATGCCGCCGGGATTCGCGGCACCGTTCTCGATCGCGGCCGTGGCGCCGAGGCTGCTCGCGCTGGCCGAGTCCGCGGGGGCGGCGGGCATCGTCTGTGCCGCCGGCGACCTGCCCGCCATCCGCCGCGCGCACCCCGAGCCCTTCTACGCCGTGACCCCCGCCATCCGCCCGTCGGGGGGCGCCGCGCAGGACCAGCGCCGCGTGACGACGGTCAGCGAGGCGGTCCGCCTGGGCTCGAGTCTGATGGTGCTGGGGCGCGCGATCAGCCACGCGCCCGATCCCGCCGCGGCACTCGTCGCGGCGCGGGAGGAGTGCCGGGTGGCGGAAGCGGTCGGCGCCTCAACCCAGCGTGGCCTGCCTGACTCAAGCCGGGTGCCGTAGCGTCGTGTGAGCACAGCCCCTGAGATCTGCGAGAGCGGCTGAATCGGGCGGTTTCGAAAGCCGTTGCTAGTAGTCTGACGGCCGCTTGGCTTCGACCACACCCCGTTGGGGCCGCGGGAACGTCATCATCAACTCCGCATAGAATGCCGGTGCAGCGAGCCAAACTCTCCTGCCGATAACGTTGAGCGGACGGAAGGGTTCTGGTTGCGCTCTTTCCAAAGCCCGTAGCCCTGGTTCTTGACCCTTCACCGTCAAGGCTCGGAAGGTCGGTGATCGTGGGCGCACGATGTGCGGGCGCTACGCTCGCCACCTTTCTGGCCCGAGCGGGCGCTCGAGTCCTCTTGCTCGACAAAGACGCCATGCCGAGCGACCACGTTCTGTCCACTCACTCCATCAGTCCGCCCGGCATGGACGTGTTGGACGAAGCGGGCGTAGGGGAGGCCGTGCGCTCCGTAACCCCGCCATCCCACTTCGTCCGCTTGAACATCGACGGAGAGTTGCTTGACTGGATACTC
>VBPB01000319.1 GCA_005893365.1 Candidatus Eiseniibacteriota bacterium | reverse complement strand
TGGACCGAACTGTTCCCCTCCGGACAGGCGCCGAGTGGCCGGCTCGCGGGCGCCGCGGTCTATGATCCGCTCCGGCAGCGCTTCGTGGGATTCGGCGGCACGATCGGCGTGCCCGTGGACACGTGGGTGCTCAACCTGCAGGACCAGGCGAACTGGCAGAACGTCCCGGTGAACGGGGCGGCGCCGAAGGGTGGATATGGGATGACCTCGGTGTACGACGCCAAGAACGACCGCATGCTGATCTTCGGCGGCTCGACCAACGACGATTACTACGGCGCGAACAACGACGTCTGGGAGCTGGACCTGCACGGGAATCCGAGCTGGAATCAGGTGGTCACGTCGGGCACTCCGCCGCAGGCGCGGCGATCGGGCACCGCCATCTTGGATCCCCTCCGTAACCGCATGGTCATCTACGGCGGCTTCGACGCGATTCGCGACTCCGATCAGTTCCTCGCGGACACGTGGGCGCTCGATTTCAACGGCACGCCCACGTGGTCGCAGCTGGCGCCCGCGGGCACGACCCCGGTGGGCCGCGCCGACAACGCGGCCGCCTACGACCCGATCCACGACCGCATGATCTTCTATGGCGGCTGGAGCGGGACGGACATGCTCAGCGACACGCAGTTCCTGGACTGGGCAAGTTCGAGCGTCGAGGCCGCGCTCACCCCGGGAGCCAGCGCCACCCCCACCGCGGTGCACGTGGACTGGAACGTCCAGTCTGCGACCGGAACCCATGCGGCGATCTATCGGCGCGACACGGGCGGCCAGTGGACCGCGCGCGCCCAGGGCGAGGTGGGCGCGAACGGGCATCTGGTCTACGACGACCCGTCGGTCCAGTCCGGCAACGCCTACTCGTACATGATGGTGGTGGCCTCGCAGCGTGGCGAGACCTTTGGTGGCGCGACGCTCGTCCAGGTTCCCTCGCCAACCGCCGTGGATCCCGGGCGAACGGCCGAGTTCGCACTCACCGGCGTCGCGCCGAACCCCGTGGTCGAGCGGATGTCGGTGTCGCTCGCGCTCGCCTCAGGGGCGCCCGCTTCGCTCGACCTGGTGGACGTCGCCGGACGGCGCGTGCTGAATCGCGAGGTCGGCTCGCTCGGCGCGGGCCAGCACCGGATCGACATCGCGACGGCAGGGCAGGTTCCGCCGGGCCTGTACTTCCTGCGGCTGACCCAGGCCGGTCGGGTCGCATCCAGCCGGGTCGCGATCGTGGCGATGCGGCAGTGAGCGACACGCGAGTCCGTCCGCCACGCGCCCGCGCGGAGGGGCGCTGGGGCGAACGCATGACTCGCCGCCCCGTCCGGCCGGGGAACCCCGCTCAGGCGCGGCGCGTTGCCGTGCGGGGTGCGCCGGCCAGGTCGCGTACCGTCTGCGCCACGGCGCGATTCGCTTCACGCGCCGCCTCGAGGAACGCGACGGGCGTCCGCTGCCGGTCCAGTGCGCGCAGCCGGCCGGCGATCAGGTGGGCCTCCGGGAGCCCCAGCACCCAATCCTGAAGCCCGGCGGCGCGCATGAAGGACTCGATCTTCCAATCGCCCGAGACGGCCAGGACCCTTCGCCCCATCGCCAGCCCGATGATGCACCCGTGCAGCCGCCCGGTCAGGATCACGTCCGCCTGAGCGTAGTCGTCGAGCATCGCCATCAGCGCCTGCTCGTCGGCCTTCTTGATCCGGTTGTTGATCCTCTGGAACGGGCGCCCGGTGTCGGCGGCGAATCCGGAAGCGACGGCGTTCATCGTCTCGTACACCGGCTCGCCGACGTTGTCGAGGCAGTCCACGTGCAGCACGCCGTGCCCCAGTGGACGCGCGGTGACGGCCGTGATGGACGGACAGCGGACCGGCTCGGGGATGTCGCACCCGCGCAGCGACTCGCGGGTGAGCTGGTCGCGAACGACGCACAGGCGGCTGCGACGCACGATCCGCGCGATCAGGTCGGCGTCCACCGCGGAATCGACACGCTTCATGTCGCAGCAGCCGACGCCCCAGAGGCAAAAGGGGAGGCGACGCGAGAGCGGCTCGAAGCCCACCCAGAACGGCTGGAAGTAGTCCATGAGCAGGCCGCCGCCGCCGATGAGCACCAGATCCTCGGGACCGGCCGCCGACAGGCGAGCCAGGGTGTCGGCGACGAACGGCTCGTCGCACATCAGTTCGACCACGGGCTGGTCGAGCAGACTCTGCATCGCGCGGGCGCAGAGCCAATCGCCGATGTTCTTCCGATTCGCGAAGACGTGGTAGATCACGGCTGGATCCCATGGGATGGCGAGCCACGGGCCGGCTCGCTCCATGGACTCGTTGGGTGAGGGAGAAAGCTCCGCGGTGGGGCACGCGCGCGGCTCCCGAGACGGACAGGCTAGCACAGTCTCGGAACCATGCAACGATTCTTCACCAGGCCGTCGGCAAGGGATGGAGCCGCTGTGAGCTCGGAGGCTTGACGAGCGCCCATCGCGAGCCTGTGGCGATGTGGCGGGGTCGGAGTCATCCCGCCGCGCCCATGGCCTCGTGAGCCGCGGCGACCGTCGTGTTGGCCGTGCCGACCGCCCCCGCCTACAGCAGGGAGCGGATCCAGCCCCCGTCCACGGCGATCGACTGACCGGTGATGTAGGACGCGCCCTCGGAGGCGAGGAACGTGGCGAGTGCCGCCAGCTCGCGCGGCTCGCCGACCCGGCGCATCGGGATCTGCTCGCGGAAGCGCCGCTCGACCTCCTCGACCGGCACGCCCTCGCGGGCCGCGGTCGCCTGGTTCAGCTCGACGACGCGCTCGGTATTCATGAAGCCGGGGAGGATCGTGTTCACGGTGATGCGGTCGGCCGCGACCTCGTTCGCCAGCGTGCGCGAGAATCCGGTGACGGCGGCGCGGATCGAGGTCGAGAGCATGAGGCCGTCGATCGGCTGCTTCACCACGAGCGAGGTGACGTGGATCACCCGCCCCCAGCGCCGCTCGCGCATCCTGCGGCCGAGCCCCTTGCTGGCCGCGGCGACCAGCGCGACCTTGCCCGCGAGCCCGGTCTCCATCCGCTCAGCGCCGGAAGTAGTCGTCGCGCTTCTCGAGCCAGTCCTTCCGGGTCGGACTGAACGCGTCGAAGACGATCGAGTCCTCGAGCGCTTCGGCCGAGTGCGGCAGGTGGGGCTGGACTCGACGACGAAGCGTAGCACAGGGGTGTGGACCCCGGCCGCCGCGGTGGTAGCCTACGGCGGCTTGTCCCGCGCCGCCGCCCTGTGCCGCACGCGACACGCTCTCTGCGATTGACCTTCGACCCGGAGATCCCCCATGCCGCGCTCCTCCCGCGTCG
>VBPB01000318.1 GCA_005893365.1 Candidatus Eiseniibacteriota bacterium | reverse complement strand
GGGTTCCCTTCGCGGTTGCCGAACCAGTGGATGCCGAGCGTGGTCGCCACGAGGTCGAGGCTGTTGGCGGCGATGGCGATGAAGTACACGATGCGCATGCGGGCAGTCCTTTGCGGTCGGGGTCAGGTGGGCGCTGCAGCCGCCATGATTCTCCCAGACGGGCCCAAGGGAATCAATGCCGGGCATGACGGACGGCGGCCATGACCGGCGTCGTGCTCGCCCTGGTGGCGGTGACCGGCGTGGTGATGGGCAGCGCCATGAGCGCCGTCGCCTGGCGTCTGCCGCGCGGGCGCTCGTGGGTGCGCGAGCGGTCGGCGTGCCCCTCGTGCGCGGCGACGCTCGGGCCCGCCGATCTCGTCCCGCTCGCCTCGTACCTCATGAGCCGCGGCCACTGCCGCCATTGCGGGCACCCGATCGGCTGGCGCTATCCGGCGACCGAACTGCTGTGCGGTCTCTGGGCGGTGCTGGTCTTCGCCAAGGTCGGCCTCTCCCCCGTACTGCCGCTGGTGGCGCTCTGGGGATTCCTGCTCGTGGCCCTGATGTGGATCGACCTCGACTTCCAGCTCCTGCCCGACGCGCTCACCTTCCCCGGGACGCTGCTGGCGCTGGCGGTCACGCTGCCCTACCGGGGCGGGCCGCTGCACGCGCTGCTCGGCCTCGTGACCGGGAGCGGCGTGCTCTGGCTGCTGGCGTGGGGCTACCTGGCCCTGCGCAAGACCGAGGGCATGGGCGGCGGCGACATCAAGCTGGCGGCCATGTTCGGCATCCTGCTCGGCTGGGAGATGACCCTGATGACGCTCTTCCTGGCGGCCCTGGCCGGCTCGATCTGGGGCGCGGTCCTGATGATCCGCCGCCAGGGCGGCGGGCAGACGGCGCTGCCCTTCGGCACGCTGCTCTGTCCGGCGGCGATGCTGGCCTACCTGTGGGGCAACGACTGGCTCCGCGGGTACGTGGGCATCTTCACCGCGCGATGAACCGCCTCCGGGGCACGCCCGCCTCCGCTGCCGGGGCGCTCAGCTCCCGCTAGGGACCATGGCGCCGTCCGCCGCGCCACCCGTGGCCATGGTCGGCGGGTGGCGGTCGCCCCGTCCCGCGCTCGTCCTCGCGGCGATGGTGATGGCCTACACCGTCGTCTACTCGGCGTTCGACGTCATCGCCTACCGCTACTACCTCTACACCGACTTCGACCTGGCGCTCTTCGCCCAGGCGGTGGACGGGCTGCTGCACGGCCGGCTCTTCACCTCGATCCGCGGCATGGCGTGGCCGGGGGACCACTCCTCGCTCGTCCTGTTCCTGATCGCCCCGCTCTACGCGCTCGTCCGGCACCCGGTGACGCTGCTGGTGCTGCAGTCGGCCGCCCAGGCGCTGGGGGCGCTGCCCATCTACGCGCTCGCCCGCCGCGAGCTGGGGCACACCGGGCTCGCCCTGACGCTGGCCGCGGTCTACCTGCTGCAGCCCGCCCTGGGCTACGCCGACCTGTTCGAGTTCCACCCGGAGCTGCTGGCCACCGCCCCGCTCATCGCCGCGTTCTACTTCCTGCGCTGCGGCCGGTTGGGGGGGACACTCCTCTGGGCGGGGCTGGCGCTCCTGTGCCGCGAGGACGTGGCGCTGGTGGTGTTCATGATGGCGCTCTACGCCCTGCTGCCGTGGCGGACCGGGCGCCTGCGGACGGCGCTGGCCCTGGCCGCGATGGCGGCCGCCTCGGCCTTCCTCACCTGGGGCGTGCTGCGGCCGGCGTTCAGCCACGGCGAGGCCGAGTACGCGCGCATCTACGGCCGCTGGGGCGACACGCTCGGGGCCGCGGCCCTGCACATGCTGCGCGATCCGATCGGCGTGGCGGTCCAGCTGGTCTCGACGCCCGGGGTGCCGCGCGACACGCTGGTCAAGCAGCAGTTCCACCTCACGCTGTTCCTGCCGTTGGGCCTGCTGCCGCTGCTGAGCCCGCTCACGCTGGTCCTGGCCCTGCCCGCGTTCCTCGAACACCTGCTCTCGTATCGGATCGCGCAGCACACCATCCTCTGCCAGTACACCGCACTTCAGACTTCCTTCGTCTCCGCCGCCGCGGTCCTGGGGACCCGGAACCTGCTCCGCCTCTTCACGCGCGGGGCCGGCTCCGGGGCGCGGGCCGCGACCGCCGCGGCCCTAGGCGCGTCGCCCGACACCGTCGACCCGCGTGCGGCTGGGGCGGTGATGGCGTGGGGGATCCTGGCGAGCGTGGTGTGCCAACTCTGGTTCGGACCGCTGCTGAGCTCGGGCCGGTTCTTCCTCGCCGGCACGCGCGACGGCCACTTCCCCACCGCCGAGGAGCGGGCGCTTAAGCCCTACCACGACCGCATGGTGCGCCGGGTGCCGCGGCACGGCGCCGTCGTGGCCGGCTTCGAGTTCCTGAGCCGGTTCACGGGCCGCGACAGTGTGCACTCGCTTCACCACCTGATGCGGGGCACCTACACGTTCTCGCGACGGGCATATCCGCTGCCCGCGGGGGTGACGGCGCTCATCGCCAACATGGCGGCGATCAACATCGTCACCTCGGTCGAGCCGGAGACCGCCCCGCGGCTCCAGCGGCTGCTCAACGCCAACGGCCTGGTCCCGGTGGACGAGGCCGGCGACCTGGTGCTGTTCACGCGCGCCGGCCGGCCGGCCCTGGAACTCGTGACCGCGGGCTCCTGCCCGGACGACAGCCTGCCGCCGATCGTGTTCGACCACGAGCTGGCCTTCACGGGTGCCGCCCTCGTCGACTCGACGGCGCGGCCGGGCGGCACGGTGACGCTCGCCACCTGCTGGCGGCGGGTCGGTGAGGTCGACCGGGTCTTCCAGACGCGCTTGGACCTCGTCGACGCCTCGGGCCGGCTGGCGCAGAGCCATGTGCGCGACCTGGGCTACGGCCTCTGGCCCGCCCACATCTGGCTCGCGGGCGCCCCGGTGCGTGAGACCTACCGGCTGGTGCTCGACGCCGACCTGGGGCAGGGCGACTACGACGTGGTGCTGCGCGTCCAGTGGCGGGGCCAGGGGGGCGGCGGCATGTCGGCGGCGGACGAGGCCTCGGGGTATGCGCCGGAGCGGGGCATCACGCTGGGCCGCGTGCGCGTGACGCCGCGATAGCCCCGACAGCCCGGCCGGGACCGCGGATCCCGGCGGCCCGAGGCGGCGTCCGGGCCGCGATTTCCAGCGCAACCAACGCGGCTCCTGGAGCGTCCCATCCTTCGGGCGCCATGGTTCGCGACGAACGCGGCATTTCGGGCCGCCGAATGCCGCAGGCCGGCTCGTCGCATCCCGTGCCGTACCGACCGCCTTCCACCGACACGAGGGTTCCCTGCGATGCCCGTTCGCTCCGCCCTGTTCGCGGCCCTGCTGCTGATCGTTCCCGCCTTCGCCCACGCCCAGGACTCGCCGGCTCCGGCGAGCCCCGGCCCGGTCACGAGCCTGCGCGGCAAGTTCCAGGATCCCACGACGATGGCCGTGGTGTCGGGGGTCGCGGTCAAGCTCACCAACATGGCCGATACCGCCGACGTCCACCGCGTGACCGGGAACGACGACGGCACGTTCGAGGTCAAGGGGCTGGGGGTCCACAGCTACCGGCTCGAGACCACGCGGATGGGATACGCGCCGCTCAAGACCATCATCCGCGTCACCAAGAACGGGCAGGACGCCGGCGTCCTGGCCCTCACGGCCGAGTCGGTCCCGGTCGGGGGCATCACCGTCACCGAGTCCCCGGCCCCGGCGGTGCAGAAGGCCGACACCACCGAGTACCGGGCGAGTGCCGTGAAGGTCAACAAGGACGCCACCGCCGAGGACCTGGTCCAGAAGCTCCCGGGCGTGACCATGGAGAACGGCCAGGTCAAGGCCCACGGCGAGAACGTGCAGAACGTGCTCGTCAACGGCCGCCCGTTCTTCGGCAGCGATCCGACCGCGGCGATGCGCAACCTGCCGGCCGAGGTGGTGGACCGCATCCAGGTGTACGACAAGGCCAGCGACCAGTCGGAGTTCAGCGGCTTCGACGACGGGCAGTCCCAGAAGACGATGAACTTCGTCCTCAAGGACCTGAAGGTGAAGTTCGGCAAGGTCTACGGCGGCTACGGCGACCAGAAGCGCTACCAGGGCGGCGGCAACGCCACCATCGTGCGCGGACCGACGCGGCTGACCGGGATCGCGATGTCGAACAACATCAACCAGCGCAACTTCTCGATCCAGGACCTGTTCGGCGGCCTGACCGGGACGCCCGGCGGCGCCGGCGGCCCGCGCATCATGACGTTCGGTGGTGGCGGCGGCGGCTTCCGGGGCGGTGGCGGCGGCGGGGGGCCCAACCTCATCCGCATGGGCGGCTTCGGCGGCGGCGCGTTCGATCCCAGCAGCTTCCTGGTCGGCCAGCAGACCGGCGTGAGCACCACGCACTCCAGCAGCCTGTTCGCCAACGGCTCCGACAACGACAACGTCCAGACGCTCTCCCGGCAGTACCTGCCGCCCCAGGATTCGCTCGCCTTCTACGACCAGCAGGCGGTGTCGGACAACACCAACCGCAACGAGCGGTTCGACGCCCGCGTCGAGTTCACCGCGGATTCCAGCAACTCGGCGATCATGCAGCCGCGGCTCTACTTCCAGAAGACCGACACCCGCAGCACCGGGGATGCGGCCAACAGCACCGCGCAGAGCTCGGCGCTGAGCGCGGCCCACAGCACCAACACCGACGGGACCGACGGCAACAACCTCTCCGACCGACTCACGTTGCGGCACCGCTTCGCCAAGCGCGGCCGCAACGTCTCGGCCGAGATCAACGCGGGGCACACGCTGCGCAACGGGGACGGCGCGCAGCGCTCGCTCACCGACTACTACCTGGGCTCGGGCATCGCCAGCGACACGCTCGACCAGCAGACCACCTCGCA
>VBPB01000317.1 GCA_005893365.1 Candidatus Eiseniibacteriota bacterium | reverse complement strand
CACCCAGCAGGTGAGCCTGCCCGGGCGCTACTGCGTGCTCATGCCCGGCGTCGAGCACGTGGGCGTGTCGCGCCGCATCGAGGATCGGGCCGAGCGCCAGCGCATCAAGGCCATCATCGCCGACGTGAAGCCCAAGGGCGTGGGCTTGATCGCCCGCACGGCGGGGGAGGGCAAGGGCGACCCCGAGTTCGCGGCCGACGTGAAGCACCTGGCCAAGCTGTGGCAGAAGATCGATCGCAAGCAGGCCGGGGTGCGGGCCCCGGCGCTGGTCCACCGCGAGCTGGAGATGACGGCCGGGCTGATCCGCGACCTGTTCACCGACGAGGTGGAGGAGGTCGTCATCGACGACAAGGATTCCTTCGCCGAGATCCAGAGCTACTTGAAGAGCGTCTCGCCCGAGCTGCGCGACCGGGTCAAGCTCTACAAGGGGCACGCGCCGATCTTCGACGCGTTCGAGATCGAGCCGCAGATCGAGAAGACCGCGATCGACGTCAACACCGGCCGCTTCACCGGCAAGAAGAACCAGGAAGAGACCATCTTCCGCACCAACATGGAGGCGGCCAAGGAGGTGCCCCGCCAGCTGCGGCTGCGCGACATCGGCGGCATCATCGTGGTCGACTTCATCGACATGGAGATCGAGGCCAACAAGCGCGCGGTGCTGGAGGAGATCCGCAAGGAGCTGCGCAAGGATCGGGCGCGCACCAAGGCGTTCGCGGTCTCCGATCTGGGGCTGATCGAGATGACGCGCCAGCGCGAGCGCTCGAGCCTGCTCCACTACTACACCGAGGACTGCCCGCACTGCGGCGGCCTGGGCAAGGTGCCCTCGCCCGAGACCATGTTGGTCAAGCTGGAGCGGGCGATGCGCCGGGTGGCGGCGATGGGCGAGGAGAAGCGCATCACGCTGCGGGTGGCGCCCGAGGTGGCGCTCTACTTCGTGGAGCAGGAGGCGCGGCGCTTCGCCGAGCTGGAGAAGCGCTTCAAGCTGCAGGTGGACCTGAAGGACGATCCGCAGCTCAAGCGCGGCGAGATGCGCATCTACAACACCAAGAAGCAGGACCTGACCAAGCAGGTCGTGGGCTCGGTGCCGGGGACGTAGGCGGGGAACGCGTGGCCGGCCGCGCCTGGTCCATGGCGGGCGTCGCGCCTAGCGCACGCCGCCGGCGCAGTGCTGCGCCACCAGCCGCCCGATCTCGGCGCGGGCGGCCGCGCTGGGGTGGTCGTCCAGGATGAGATGCCAGACGATGCACGCCTCCGCCCACGCCCCTTGGCGGGCGAACTCTCCCGCGGAACGCATGCGTCGCCGATTACGGGCCTCGGCCGCCAGCGAGTCCACCTGTGCTCGGAGCCCGACAGCCGCGCGCGCCGTGTGGATGCCGCCCAGCAGTCGTTCGGCCTCGTCGTAGTCGCCGGCGATGATTGCCTGCGAGGCCCTGGCGATCGGGTCGTTCTCGTTCACGGAGGCCGCGCGGAGCGTTGGTGCCTGCGCCGCAGGCGAACGGTCGGCGCGGGTAGGGGGCGCGGCCGTAGCCGTGGACCGCTCGCCCCATCGGTGGAGTTCCTCCGTCAACCGGTCGTATCCGGCGAGGATCGAGGCGTTCGGTGCGGTCGCCCTGGCCCTCGCGATGAGCGACTCCGCCCCGGCCGGTCTCCCCGCGTTCGCCATCTCGACGACCTGTCCCCTGATCCTCTCGAGGACGAGCCAGCCGACATTCTCCCGCCAGAAGCGTTCGTTCGGGCTCCAGGGTATCCGGCCCAGGTTGTACAGGGCGGCGCCCAGGTTCCCCATCCGCAGGCTCAGCAATGCCATGGCGCCGGGGATGTCGGGGTGATGTGGGAAGGCCTCGCCTGAGGGCCAGCGGGACCAGCCATTCGGGTACGTCGGGGCGCGCCGCCAGGGCGCGGGTGAGCAAGGCCCGGGCTCGAAGCGCGTCCGGCGTCGGGCCGTCGGACCTCCAGCGCAGCGACTCGTTCGAGGTCAATCGCCGCCGGGCGAGCGAGGTCCCGGCGATCGCAGACGCGCGCGCGTCGGCCCCGTCCGCTCGCTCCACCCGGCCGAACCACGCATCGGCCCCGGCACGGTCGCCGCGCTCTTCGAAACGCCGGCCGTTCAGCGCGGCCGTCATCATGCGAGAGGAGTCCGATTCCCACGCCGCAGCCAGGTACCCGCTCGCTCGGGACTCCAGGCCGGACCTGAGCGCGGAGTCTCGCGCCGCGGACGATGTCTGGAGCGCCAACTCGCCGAGCAACTCGAGTACCTCGACCCGGGGCAACGAGCGGGTCGTCAGGGGGACGTCCTCCAGATCCTGGGAGAAGCTCACCTCTAGCGCGTGCATTGCGACGGCCTCGACATCGACTCGGAGCTGCCGCTCCCGGATGGCGTTGCCACTGGGCACTCCCGCCGCCAGCCGCCTCAGCAACACGCCGAGACGATCCGATCCGGCTGGATCGAACACCAGCGCATGGACGAGCGCCCATGACTGAGCGTAGATCAGCCCGGTGCGCTCCCCGCCGGAGTACTCGGGCGACTCGCCGGAGAGACCCAGGAGCTCGTCGAGCGGCATCATGCCCTGTCGCAGCCGGGCCACGTGCCACTGGATCGGCCGCCCGATCGTGGCTCCTCGCTCGTGCGGGAGGAAGTTGCTGAAGAACTCGGCGAGGCCCTCGTTGACCCAGATCGGGAGCGGGCCGAACGTGCGCATCAGCACCACGTGGATATACTCGTGCGAGGCGAACTCCATGGTCTCGTCGCGCCGGCTCAGGAAGTAGGCGATCTGCTCGACATCCTCACCCGGGACGTGGAGGCCGGCGACGCTGCTGTACGCGTCATCTTTGAACGGGCTGTGGAGTCTGAACGAGCGTTGGTCGTGGAACAGGAAGACCCGCGTCTCCTTGCCGCCGTCCACCTTGAACCCCGATGTGGTTCGTTCCAGGGTCTCGGCCAGTCGCTCGAGGTGGCGCGCGACGCGCTGTGCTTCGGGCTCGGTCGCGTTCGTGATGACGCGGAATCGCGCCGAACGCACCTCGATCCAGGGGTCGAGAGCGATCGGAGGAGGACTTGCCGACGGTGCCCCGGCAGCCCTCCCGGGCAGGGCGACGAGGAAGCCGATCAGGACGACTCCGATGCTCGTGATGACGACCTTCACGTCGTGCCCCCCGCGGAACATGCACCTCCCACAGCATTCGGTCGCTCGATGGAGGATGCTATCTGCTGCGCCACCTCGCGCACAATGGCCTGGGCTATGGGATGGCCGGACGCGGGCCGGCATGGCGGCCGGTCACTCCACCACCTTTCGAAACCCCAGCGGCCGCTGCAGCCGCTCGAAGCCGGTGCGCGACGGCTCGTCCATCTGCGCGATGACGCGCTCCAGCCCGCGCATGGTGTTGAGGTCGCCGACCACGGCGACCGAAGGCGGCGGCTCGGTCACCACCAGGACGATGCGCAGCCGGGCGTTGACGTAGTTCCAGGCCTGCGCCGCCGCGCGGTTGGGCGGATAGCCGGGCAGCACGACGACCACGTCGGTCTCGGGCGGGACCCGGCCGAGCGCCTGCATCGCCTCGAGGTCGGTCGGCCAGGAGGGGAGCGACAGGACGACGTGGGCGAGCCCGGTCAGTTGCTCGGCGTCGTGGAGTTCGCTCGGGGTGGGCAGCCGGTTGAACTGCACCGTCGTGCCGATGCTCAGGTCGGTGCGATCGAGGACGAGCGGCGTGCCGAGATCGCTCGTCCCCATCTCCCGGTCGGAGAACGGACTCCCGAGCGGGGAGCGCGGCTCGGGGGGCGGCGTCTGCGACGCGATTGGCGGGCCCGCGGCCATGCAGCCGGCGAGCGTGGCGGCGAGGAGCAGGGGTAGTGCGATCCGCGCATGCATGGATCCTCCGGGGTTCTCGACGGGTCTTAAGGGTCGCGACGGAAGTCTCTGCGGCACGGCCAGCGGACCGGTCCGCTCCCATGACGCCGCCAGAGCCTCCGGACTATCTCACGCCGCCCGTGGGGGGGGCCGTCGCATGGCCGGGTCGGGCGGCGCATCGCGGTCCTGGGGCCCGGCTTGACGGGGGTGTCAGGGCATGGTAGAAAAGCCCGTTCCACGCACCCGCAGTGGCGCTGGCGGCTCACGCCGGGCGGTTGCCATGTCGCATGAGGCCTTCGCCGCAATCCCTTGAGCTTCAAGGAGAAGACTTGATTTACGCGATCGTCAACATCAACGGCATCCAGACCCGCGTGGCGCCCGACGAGGTTCTGTCGGTGGCCCGCACCAGCGGGGCGCCGGGCGACATGCTGACCTTCGACCAGGTGCTGATGGTCGCGGACGGTGAGAAGATCGCCATCGGCCAGCCGTACCTCAAGGGCGCTGTCCTCACGGCCGAACTGGTCGAGCACCTGCGCGGCCCCAAGCTTCGGATCTTCAAGTTCAAGCGCCGGCGGGAGTATCGGCGTCGTCGCGGCTACCGTGACGAGCTGACGCGCATCCGCGTGTCGGCGATCAAGGTGTAGGAGAGCGCGATGGCGCACAAAAAGGGCCAGTCGTCGTCCAAGAACAATCGCGAGTCCAACGCGCAGCGCCTCGGCATCAAGCGGTTCGGCGGCGAGGCCGTGCGCTCGGGCACCATCCTCGTCCGTCAGCGCGGCACCAAGTTCCATCCCGGCCTCAACGTGGGCCGGGGGAAGGACGACACGTTGTTCGCGCTGGTGGATGGGCACGTGAAGTTCGCGCGCTGGGGGCGAGACCGCAAGCGCGTGCACATCGTTCCGGCGGCGACCGCAGCCACACCGTAGCGTTTTCGTTTCGACCGAGCGCCACGCCGCCTCGGGCCTTCCAGGCCTCAGGGGACGTGGCGCTTCGGTTGTGAGTGATCCGGGGCATCACGGGAAGGGGAGGGCAGCGTGAAGACCAAGGTGGCGGTGATCGGAGCCGGCAACGTCGGGGCGAGCGCAGCACTGTTCCTGGCCGAACGCGGCATGGCGGACGTGACGCTGATCGACATCGTCGAGGGTATGCCCCAGGGCAAGGCGCTCGACATGCAGCAGGCCGCACCCCTGTGGCACAAGGGCGGGCGCATCGAGGGGGCCAACGACCTGGCCGCGGTCAAGGGGTCGGACGTCATCGTCATGACCGCCGGCTTCGCGCGCAAGCCGGGCATGTCGCGCACCGACCTGCTCAAGGCCAACGCCGACATCGTGCGGCCCGCGGCCGAGGCGGTGAAGCAGCACGCCCCCAATGCCACGGTCGTGGTGGTGACCAACCCGCTCGACGCGATGGCGCACCTGTTCTGGAAGGTCTCGGGCTTCCCCAAGCACCGCGTGCTGGGCATGGCCGGCATCCTCGACTCGGCCCGCATGCGCGCCTTCATCGCGATGGAGCTGGGCGTCTCGGGCGCCGACGTGGACGCGATGGTGCTAGGCGGGCACGGCGACTCGATGGTGCCGCTGCCGCGCTTCACCACGGTCTCGGGCATCGCCATCGCCGAGCTGCTGCCGGCCGACCGCATCGCCGCGATCGCCGAGCGCACCCGGGGCGGCGGCGCCGAGATCGTCAAGCTCCTCAAGACCGGCTCGGCCTACTACGCGCCGGCGATGTCGGCGGTCGAGATGGTCGAGGCCATCCTCACCGACCAGAAGCGCCTGGTGCCGTGCTCGGTGCTGCTCGAAGGCGAGTACGGCATGAAGGACATCTTCATCGGCGTGCCGATCGTGCTCGGTGCCAAGGGCGTCGAGAAGATCATCACCCTCAAGCTCTCGAGCGACGAGTTGGCGGCCCTGCAGAAGTCGGGCAAGGACGTCGCCGACGCGATCGCCGAGCTGGGTGTCGCGGTCTGACCGGGAGGGACCCATGCCGATA
>VBPB01000316.1:1275-4637 GCA_005893365.1 Candidatus Eiseniibacteriota bacterium | reverse complement strand
TCCATCCCACGCCGAGCAAGCGGGCGCGCCCGCCCGTCGCCGTGGCGACCGGCGCGCGCCGCGGCCCGAGCCGCGCCGCGCCCACGCCGGGCGACCCATCGGCCGGGGCCAGATCCACGCCCTCGCGCACTTCGCGCTCCGAACCGGCCACGGCGATCGCCACCTCGCCGGCCGGCGGTACGGCGACCGTGACGATCCGCTCCGGGAGGGCCGGGCCTCCCGGCTGGCCCGTGCCCTGGTAACCGTCCAGCGAGAGGCGGACCGCGGACCCTCCCTCTTGGGCCGGCTCGAGCGCCGGCGCCGGCACCACGACGGCGAAGCGGATGGCGCCGGAGGTGGCCGGCATCGTGCGGAGCCCCGCGGTCGCAGCCGATTCCGGGCGGGCCGGGGTCGCGACCATCGCCAGGAGGGCGGCAATGGCGATGGCCTGGACTCCCCGGCCGGGGCCGGAGCCGGGGCGGTGCGCGGAGGGCGTGGAAGCGGGCAAACGCGGGAGGGTCAGAACTTCTCGGCCTCTTCCACCAACATCACCGGGATGTCGTTCTCCACTTTGTAGCGAAGCCGACAGGCGGGGCAGGTCAGCGTGGACGCGGCGGCATCGTAGACCAGGTCCTTCTTGCAGGCCGGACACACCAGGATGGCGAGCAGATCGGGGCTCAGGGCCATGGGACTCCTCGGGGTGGTGGGGTTATCCGGAGCCCGGGCGCGGGCTTCGGGGAGCCGGCGCCGCGGCGCCGACGCCTGACGAACGAGTCTCAAGGATACGCGGGAACCCCTCCCGGGAGTGTGGACGGCCGGCGAAGTCTAGCAACCGCGTTTCCGGAGGGTCAAGCCGACTCCTCGCGGAAGACGCCCATGCGCCGGTAGCGCTGCAGGCGCGCCTCGACCAGCCCATCCGGGGATACCCCGCTCAACCGGTCCAGGTGCCGTCCGAGTGCGTCGCCGAGGGTCGCGGCGGCGGCCGCCGGGTCACGATGAGCCCCGCCGAACGGCTCCGGCAGGACCTCGTCGACGACCTCGAGCCGGACCAGGTCCGCCGCGGTCAGCTTGAGCGCCTCGGCGGCCAGCACGTTCTTCTTGCCGTCGCGCCACAGGATCGACGCGCACCCCTCGGGCGAGATGACCGAGTAGACCGAGTTCTCGAACAGGATGACCACGTCGGCGACCGCGATGGCCAGCGCTCCGCCCGAACCTCCCTCGCCGATCACCGCGGTCACGATCGGCACCCGGAGCTTGGCCATCTCCCGCAGGTTGTAGGCGATCGCCTCGGCCTGGCCACGCTCCTCGGCGCCCAGTCCCGGATAGGCGCCGGGCGTGTCCACCAGCGTGACGATCGGCATGGCGAAGCGCTCGGCGGTGCGCATCAGCCGCAGCGCCTTGCGGTAGCCCTCGGGATTCGGCATGCCGAACCGGCGCAGCAGGTTCTCCTTGGTGTCGCGGCCCTTCTGCTGGCCCACCACCATCACCGCGCGCTCCCGGAACATGGCCGCGCCGGCGACGATGGCCGGGTCGTCGGCGAAGTGGCGGTCGCCGTGCAGCTCGGCGAATCCCGAGAAGCAGCGCTCGATGTAGTCGAGCGCGTAGGGGCGCCGCGGATGCCGCGCCAGCTGCACCCGCTGGTAGGCGGTCAGGTGGGAGAAGATCTCGCGACGCAGCGCCTCGGCCTTGCGCTCCAGCTCGGCCAGCTCGTCGCCCGCCCCCAGGCCCTGGGCGGTGGCCTGCTCCTTGAGCTCCTGGATCCGCTGCTCCAGCTCGAGCACCGGCTTCTCGAAATCCAGCCACACCGTCACGAGGCCCCCTTGCCCCAGCGCACCCGCAGCGTGGGGTGCCGCTGCTTGAGCGCGGCGATGACGCGGTCGTCCTCCGCCACGCGGAAGCGGCGCGAGCGCATGGCCATCCGCGAGTGGTCCGGGCGCACGACGTGAAGGTACACCTCCGCCTCGCCCGGGTTCGAGGACAGCGTCTCGTCGATCTCGGCCAGCTGCTCCTCGGACAGCTCCGCCGCCCGCACCTCGATATGCAGGCAGCGCCGGAACGCCTGGGAGGCCTCCTCCAGCCCGCGCAGGTCGCTCAGCAGCAGCTTGGTGCCGCGGTCCTCGCGCACCTCGACCCGCCCCGAGGCCACCACTACGTTCTCGGCCGTGAGCAGCGGGCGGGCCGCCTCGTAGGTGTCGGGGAACACCGTGCACTCGACCCGCGCCGTGAGATCCTCCAGCGTGACGATCGCCATCGGCCGGCCGGTGCGGGTCATGATGGTCTTGATCTCACCCACCAGCCCCGCGATCCGCACCTCGGTGCCGTCGTCGAGCGCCAGCGCGTCGGCGATGCGGTGGGTGGCGAGCGACTCGATGCGCTCGCGGATGTGCTCCAGCGGATGCTCGGAGAAGTAGAAGCCGAGCACCTCCTTCTCGTGCGTGCTGCGCTCGCGTCCGGTCCAGGCCGGGGTCTCGGGCAGCGGCGGCGGCGCCACCGTCACCGCGCCCTCGCTCGCCTCGCCGAACAACGACGACTGCCCGCTCTCGCGTTCGCGCTTGAGGGCGGCGGCATGGTCGAGCATGGTGCCCGCGGCCGCGAACAGGGCGCCGCGCTCACCGCCCAGGGCGTCGCAGGCGCCCGAGGCCACCAGGCTCTCGATCACCCGCCGGTTGAGCCCGCGCGCGTCGAGCCGGCACGCCAGGTCGAGCAGGTCGCGGAAGGCGCCGCCCGCGGCGCGCGCCGCCACGATGCGCTCGACCACCCCCTGCCCCACGTTGCGCACCGCGCCCAGGCCGAAGCGGATGGCCCCGCCCTCGATGGTGAAGCGCCACTCCGACCGGTTGACGTCGGGCGGCAGGATCGCCAGCCCGAGCCGCCGGCACTCCTCGATGAGCGTCGTGATGCGGGCGCTGTCCGACACTTCGCTCGTGAGCGTCGCGGCCATGAACTCGGCGGGATGATTCGCCTTGAGATAAGCGCATTGATAGGCGAGCAGAGCGTAGGCGGTGCTGTGAGAGTTGTGGACGATGAGTCCGTCGGCGACGAAGTTGTGATCGCCCTCAACGGTCAGATCGTACGTCTCCTGGATGCCACGCGGTTCGATCGAGACGATGCGGTCCCAGAACACGTCCGATTGGGCGAGGTGGGCCAGGTGAAGGGAGCCGAAGCACTCGGCGAGGCGGGCGATGGTTGAGCGCCGGAAGCCACGCTTCAGACTCGACACCCGTCCACCAAAGAACCTGGCCGCCACGCCCGAACGACGTTCGATCTAGGTCCAGGTGAGACCGCTGCGGCGCTTCTCGGCTTGGACCCAGTCACGGACGTCGGTCGGGATGGTGTCCTTGCTGACTTGGTTCCGCTCCGTGGTGACCATCCTCCTCCGCAGC
>VBPB01000316.1:0-1133 GCA_005893365.1 Candidatus Eiseniibacteriota bacterium | reverse complement strand
AGTAGGGCACGTTCCCGCTTGGGGCCCAGAAGAACCCATCACCGGCCCACAGTCTCCCGAGGAAGATCTCGATGTCGTGATCGCACAGCGAAAAGACCTCGGACGGCACGCGTTTCTCCGTGGCCCTGCACCCGAGGATCCCGAGTCGTTTCGCCCACTGGAACGCGCCGCTTCGCCGAGGCTCGACGTCGCAGACAAGGGCAAGGTTGCCGTCAAACGACTCGCCATACCCCGGGTCGCTCTCCTTGGCGTAGCCAGCACGCCCCAGATTCGCCGCAACGTCGAATCGTCCCCCCGGGCGGGCGTAGACCTTGGTGACGGTATCCGGAAAGCGGGAAACCGCGTTCACGAAATCGTCTACCAGCGCACGATCGTTGTTGTAGAAGTAGAGCGTCGTCGGGTGACAGGTGTTCCCCTCCGAGAGCAGCAGAGCCAGCGTGATGAGCTCATGCTCAGGCCACTCGGTCCTGCTCGACACCTCCAGCCGACGCGGCGCCGCGATCCGGTCGCCGGGGCAAAGGTCTTCGAGGTTCTTCCACCCATTCAGAGTTCTGAAGGGATGGTTGCCCGTGGCCTGGATCGTCTTTCCCTGGGCGGTCCGTAGCTCGAAGACCGGCTTCCGACCGTTCCAGACCACGTCCGTCACCCGCCGCGGATGGAGCTTCCAGTCATCGCCGAGCGCGTGGATCTTGAAGGGCCGCCGCTCCTTGAACAACGAACCGACCGTTGTCCTCTCTCCGGTGAGCGCATCGATGACCTCGGTGCCTGAGACCAGGCAGCGATTGAAGCCATATCCCGCGAACTTTTCCATGGTTGCGAAGATCTTCTCAGCCTTTGCTGGAGGGATCTTGCGGTGCTTGCAGCCCTCGATAAACTGCTGGCGCTTGGCGTCCATCTCCTCGGGGCGCTTCTTGCCCATCGCGCGCCGCAGCTCGTCGGCCTCGGACATCGAGAAGCCGGCCAGCGCGTTGGCCGCCGCCATCACCTGCTCCTGATAGACGAACACGCCGTAGGTGCCCTTGAGGATCGGCTCGAGATCTGGGTGGTCGTAGCGCACCACCTGGCGGCCGTGCTTGCACTCGATGAAGTACGGGATGTTCTCCATCGGCCCGGGGCGGTAGAGCGCGTTCATC
>VBPB01000307.1:3493-6735 GCA_005893365.1 Candidatus Eiseniibacteriota bacterium | reverse complement strand
TTCGTGATCGCCTGCGTCCGCTTCGTGCATGGCGACCTGGCGGGCGCCGAGGTCCACGCGGACAGCGTGCTGCGGTTCCGGCCCGACGACGCCGAAGCCCTGGCGCTCAAGGCCAGGATCCGCGACGCGCGGCGGGGGGCGGGCTCGCAGCCGTGACGCGCCAACTCCCGGCAGGCGTCCCGTCCGTCGCTCCACCTTTCAGCCACGTCTTCACCAGTAGCGCGACCAGTCCTTGCCGCCGCCAGTTCGCGTTTCTCGGTCTTCTTGCCTTGGACGACGCGACCGGGATGTTGTGGTCACATGTCCACTGGGGTAAGAG
Organism: Candidatus Eiseniibacteriota bacterium; assembly: GCA_005893365.1. Taxonomy (GTDB): domain Bacteria; phylum Eisenbacteria; class RBG-16-71-46; order RBG-16-71-46; family RBG-16-71-46; genus WS-11. The sequence continues at coordinate 6,416 of VBPB01000307.1, read as the reverse complement.
TTCCGGGGGAGATCGAAGATGAACCGGGAACCTGAGGGGGCATGGATTGACGACACACGATTCACTCACATGGCGGCCAATCGAAGATCTGCCGCCTGACTACTCGATCATGGCGAGCCCCGAACTACCCACCCTGGCCCAGGTATGGTCCGAGCAGCAAGGGGGGCTGAGCGAAAGTGGTGCTCTCGCGACCTTCCTTCAGCGCTTGGGCCGGCGGTGGGCGATCGAGACCGGGGTCATCGAAAACGTCTACTCCCTTGATCGCGGCACGACTCAACTGCTGATTGAGCATGGGATTGAAGCCACGCTCATTTCACACGAAGCGACGAATAAGGATCCCTCCTTCGTTGCGTCGATCATTCGAGATCAGAAAGCGGCTGTGGATTGGCTGTTCGATTTCGTCAAAGGGCAGCGCCAGCTGTCAGTAGGGTACATCAAGGAACTGCACGCCCTGCTTACACGCCATCAGGAAACCTGTGATGCGGTCGACGCTATCGGCAAACGCGTCCAGGTGCCGCTTGAGCGCGGCGTATTCAAGCGCGGGCCCAATAATCCAACGCGCGACAACGGCACGGTTCACGAATACTGCCCGCCAGAACAGGTTGCGGTTGAGATGGATCGCCTCGTGTCATTGCACCACGGGCACCAGGAGGCGCATGTGCCTCCCGAGATCGAGGCAGGTTGGCTCCATCATAGATTTGTGCAGATTCATCCGTTTCAAGACGGGAACGGGCGCGTTGCTCGCTCGCTGGCGACACTTGTCTTCATTCGCGCTTCTTGGTTTCCAATTGTTGTCACTCGGGATGATCAGCCGAAGTACATCCGGCACCTTGAAGCTGCCGATCGAGGCGAATTACGCCCCCTCGTGAACTACTTTGCCAGCCTTGAGAAGCAGGAGTTCCTTGGCGCCCTGAGCATCGCGCGCGATGTACAGGAAGAACAGCGAATCGAACAGGCGATTGCCGCCGCAAAGGAGACGCTCACCAGTCGGCGGGATACACTGCGCGCAGAATGGGCTTCGGTTGAGAAGACTGCGGTGTCCCTCCAGCGCGCGGCAGAAGAGGCTTGTCGGGAAGTGGCTGGCCAGCTAGGGGCGGAACTCGGCGAGATCTCAAAGGACTATCGCTTCGGTGTCCATAGCGAACCCAACGGTGGAGCCTCGAGTCACTTCTATCGGTACCAAGTCGTAGCTAGCGCGAAGTCGCTAGGCTATTTCGCGAACACGGCGTCGTATCGGGCTTGGGTACGCCTTGCCCTCAAGACCGATGGCTCGGCCACCATCTTGTTCTCATTCCACGCCGTTGGCTTTGAATTCCGAGGTGTCCTTGCAGTCTCGGCAACATTCTTCCGACGTCACGAGACCGAGGACGGACAGGCCGAGGCCGTGGATCTCACGCCTCTCTGTGAAGAACCGTTCCAACTGAACTACCTCGAGCCGGAGTCTAGCGCGCGAGGCCGGTTTCGACCTTGGCTGGACCGGTGCTTGGCCAGAGGGCTCGAAGTCTGGAGAGGAGGGTTGTGACCGCCCAGTCAAGGGTCCGCCATCGCTAGGCCGCGTATGGACGGGGCCCATGAATTCACCGCCTCGGCCAGCCCTTCTCGAGTTCATCCATCGTCTTCGCGGCCCGGCGCTCGCGTGTCTCGGGCTTCTTGGCCTCGATGATGTAGCCGATCACCTCGCGCTGGTGGGACGGCGGGAACCTCTCGAACTCGGCCTTCGCCTTGGGGGAGGCGGCGAGCGCACGCTTGAGCTCGATCGGCATCACGACCGGCCGCTTGGGCTTGGACTTAATCGTTACCTCCTTGCGGGCGGGGGATTCCGGCCGCTTCGCCAGCGGGATGACGAGCTTGAGCCCGCTCAGGGTCTCGGAGAACGCCATCACCTTGATGTCCACGAGGCCATTCGCGAGTGCGGCGCCGCGGATCATGTCCTCCTTGATGTGGGGCTGGCCCTTGGGCCACACGACCCAGATGGCGCCGTTCGGCGTGAGTGCGCGCTGGAGCGCGGCGAGCCGCTTGAGGGGCGCGGGGCCGTCGACCGCGAACAGGATCATGTCCGTGTCCTTGGTCGGCCGGCCTTCGGCGATGTCCGCCGTGCGCGTGCGCAGCTCGCGCCGGAACGCCGCGTCGTCGAGGCCGATCAGCGCGACGCGCATCCCGGGCTTCACGCCCAGCTTGTCGAGCCGGCTCCGCTGCGAATAGCCCACCCGCGGGGGCTCGGGCTTGGCTCGGGTCGGCGCCACCCTCAGTCCACGGTCACGCCGACATCGTCGGTGCTGGGTTGCCCGCTTGAGCGGGGCGGCGAGCCGTGACGGCGTCACGCGCCCCAGCGTCACGCGCTCGGCGCCGACGAAGGTGGCGAGCGAGTGGAGCGCGGCGGCGATCCCGGCCAGCGCCGCCTCGGCATCGACGTGGCCCCACGCCGCGGCCGGCGGTGTGCCGCCGCCCGCGAACCAGCGCTCGAAGTGCACGTGCTTGGCCTCGAGCCGGCGCTCCTCGCGGTGGGTCTTGGGGTCGAGCCGGCCGATCAGCTGGCCGTCGTGGAAGATGGGCAGCGTGTAGTAGCCGTGCACGCGCTTGTGGCCGGGCGTGTAGACCTCGATGCGGTAGTCGAACCCGAACAGACGCCGGGTGCGCTCGCGATACCAGAGGAACGAATCGAAGGGCGCCAGCAGCGTGGTGCCGCGCGCCGGCGTGCGCTTGCGCGCGGCGGCGGCGAGCGCCGGCAGGTCTTGGGCGAGCACGAACCAGCGCGCGGCGTCATCGGCCACCGCCACCTCGACCACCTCGCCCGCATCGAGCAGCGCCCGCAGGGCCTGCTTGCGGTCGCCCGGCACCATGCGCGGGAAGGTCAAGTAGCCGCGCAGGTCGGCCTCGGTCGCCGCCCCCATCGCATGGAGCGACCGGCGCACGTGCCAGCGCG
>VBPB01000307.1:0-3480 GCA_005893365.1 Candidatus Eiseniibacteriota bacterium | reverse complement strand
AGTGCCTCGGGCAGCACGCGCTCGGCCAAGTCGAAGCGCTTCTGGAAGTGCTCGCGCGAGTGCACGATCGTGCGCCCGCTCATCCACAGGTAGTCGAGCGCGTGGGCGGCGGGCTTCCAGTTCCACCAGCCGGCCTGGGTGGTCGGCCGCTTCCCGTGCCGCTCGAAGTCCTTGTTCCCGAGCGGGCCGCGCTCGCGGATCGCCGCTTCGACCGCGCCCAGGATCGCGCGGTTCTTCTGGAGAAACCGCGCCCAGCCGCGATTGCGCTTGTGGTAATCGAGCATGGCGCGGCGCCACGCGGCGAAGTGCGCGACCGGGACCAGGCAGGCGGCGTGCGCCCAGTACTCGAACAGCACCTGGCGCCGGTAGGCGAGACGCTCGAGCGTGCGCCGGTCGTACGGGCCGAAGCGGTTCCAGAGCGTGAGGTGGTGGGCGCGCTCCACCACGTTGATCGAATCGAGCTGGATGCCGCCGACGGTCTCGGCGAAGCGCGCGAGGCTCGTGGCGCCGAGGCGGCGCCCGCGCGGCCGGTCGAGATGCTGGCGCGCGATGAACAGTGCCGCCACCGCGCGCAGCGGGAAGACCGGTGGGCGCGCCGAGACGCCATGCGCCGGGGGCCGTGCCGCGCTCATGCGTGCGTGTCCTCCCCGGGCGCCGGCCAGGCGAGCGCCAGCGCCTCGACCAAGTGGACCATGCGTGCGGCGAGGCCGCGCTCGCGCGCGCCCCGGGCCATGTGGAGCAGGCAGCCCGGGTTCGAGGCGACGACGAGCTCCGGATCCACCGCGGCGACGGTGTCGAGCTTGTGCTGGAGTTGCGACTCCGCCATCGCCGGATGGGTGAGGTTGTAGACGCCGGCACTCCCGCAGCACCAGTCCGAGTCGGGCAGGTCCACGACTTGGGCGCCCGGGATCCGGCGCAGCAGGGCCCGCGGCTCGCCGCGCACGCCCTGACCGTGGGCCAGGTGGCAGGGATCGTGGTAGGCGATGCGCAGCGCTCGGCCCGGATCGCGCCGCGACCGCGGCGTGGCGGTCGGCTCGGGCAGGCCCACCGCCGCCAGCACCTGCGCCAGATCGCGCGTGCGCGCAGCGAGCGAGCGCGCGGCGTCCGCGGCCTCGTCATCGTGCAGCAGGTGACCGGCCTCGTGCAGGGCGGCGCCGCAGCCGGCCGAGTCCGTCACCACGAAGTCGAGGGCCTCCGGCGCGAACGCCGCGGCGTTGCGGCGCGCCAGCGCGCGCGCCTCGCGGCGCAGGCCGCTGTGCGCGTGCAGGGCGCCGCAGCAGGTCTGGGCCCGCGGGACCTCCACCCGGCAGCCGGCCAGCACCAGCAGCCGCACCGCCTCCTGGTTGACGCGCGGGAACATCACGTCCATCACGCACGAGGTGAAGAAGCCGACCGTCGCCTGGGCCGGTCCGGCCGGGATGAAGACGAGCGCCGCGTCACGCTCCTCCATGCGCGCGCCTTGCGGCAGGCGGCGGGCGGCGACTTCGAGCGCGCGCTCGCGGCGCGGGGCGATCTCGGGCGTCATGGCGAAGCCGCGCCGGGCGAAGGCGGGCAGCAGGCGTTGCGCCGCGCCCGAGCGCATGAACGCGCCGATCGGCCCGCGCTGCCCGAGCCGCATCAGGCTCGCCGCGACCTGCATGCGGTCGCGGTCGGGCACCAGCGAGCGCAGCGCCGCCTCGCCGAGCGCGCGCATCAGCCCCGAGGACCCGCCGCCGGCGCGCCGGCTCAACTGGCCGCGTGTCTCCTCCAGCATGCGGCCGTAGGGCACGCCCGCCGGGCACACGGTCTCGCAGGCGCGGCAGCCGAGACAGTTGTCCAGGTGCTCGACCAGCTCGGGCGTGGGGGCGATGCGCCCCTCGTTCAAGCCCCGCATCAGGTAGATGCGGCCGCGCGGGGAGTCGGGCTCGATCTTGAGCTCGCGGTAGGTGGGGCAGGCGGTGAGGCAGAGCCCGCAGTGGATGCAGGTGTTGAGGTCGCGGCGGCTGGGCGGGTCCTCGGCGTCGAACCAGGGACGCGACGTCGGCGTGCCGGCGAGGGGTGAGGGGCTCACGCCGCGCAGCATATCGCATCTCTCGGCCCGCACGGCCGGCGATGGGGATGATGCGGCGCCGTGCGCCCGCCGCGCTCGTGCCGTCAGGTCACTCGCTGGTCACGCGAAGCCGCCCGCCCGTGCGACGGGCGTTGGCGGCACCGCGTGCCTCGGCGAGGATGCGCGCGTTCCGGCGATGGTCGGTCGCCCACGTCACGGCGATGCGCGGGGAGGGCAGCGATGTTCGCGGAAGTCGGATTCAGGCTCGCGGGCGGCGACCAGCCGCTCATCCTCATCCCGGGCAGCGTCGCGGAGCGCGGCCCCTACGACTTCATCCTCGACACCGGTGCGGGCACCACGCTGCTCTCGACCCGGCTCGCGGACGAACTGGGGATCGAGCCCAACGGCTCCAAGCCGGGCACCGGTGCGGCCGGCAAGGTCACGGTGGCGCTCGCCAGCGTGACCTCGCTGGCGATCGGCGGGGTGCGCCGCGCGCCCATGGCCATCGCCATCACCGCCGAGGTGGAGCGCATCGGCGTGGCGCTCGGCACGCGCATCGACGGGTGCCTCGGCTACGACTTCCTCAAGGACTTCCGGGTGGCGATCGACTACGGCAAGCAGCTGGTCCGGCTGCGGCAGGGCGCCTTCGACCCGGTGAGCGCCACGCCGGTGACCCGCTCCGAGGTCGCCTTCCGGCTCGCCGCGCCCACCAAACCGCTGGTGATGATCCCGGCGTTCGTCAACGGTCGCGGGCCCTACGCCTTCGCGCTCGACACCGGCGCCTCGACCAGCGTCATCTCGCCGGCGCTGGCGGAAGCCCTGGGGATGGACCGCGGGGACGGGGCCGCGATGACCGGCGCGGGCGGCATGCTGCAGGCGACCATCGGCCGCGTGTCGTCGCTCGCGGTGGGCGGCGCCACCGCCACGGACCTCGCCGTGGTCGTGTCGGACTTCGTGGCGCACGTCGGCCAGGCGGTCGGCGCCGACGTGGACGGGGTGGTGGGCTACAACTTCCTGCGCCGCTTCGGCGTCACCATCGACTACCCCAACCACCTGCTCTGGCTGAGCGCGGCGGCCTGACGGCGGGCGCGGACCCGGGCGCCGCCCCGCCGGCCGCGCGCGCCGCCGCCGCTATTTCGCGGGGCGCCGGGGCGCGTCGCCGTCGTCGTCCCCGGCCTCGACGTGGAACCGGTGCATCAGCCGGTGCACGGCCGGGGCGAAGATGAGGCCGACGCTGGTGAGCAGCGCCACCCCGCTGTAGAGCGCGTAGGCGGATTCGAACCACTTGCCCGCCGCGCGTGTGATCGGGTCCACCGGTCCCATGCCGCCCAGGATCATCGACGCGTTGACCATCGCGTCCAGCCAGCCGAGACCGGCCCACTCGTGGTAACCGAGGATGCCGATCAGCAGCGACCCGCCGATGACGATGCCCGCCGCACCGATGCTGCCCA
>VBPB01000107.1 GCA_005893365.1 Candidatus Eiseniibacteriota bacterium | reverse complement strand
GGTCGCGGCGCGGCGAGCGTCAAGGCTCGGCTGGTCTCAAGCTCGGTACACCGCCCGCCCGGGCCCGGGTCCAGGCCGTCTCGGGCCCGGGCCCGGGTGCGGAGGCTACCGGGCGCTCCCCCCGGCCGGGGCCGCGGCACCGCCGGGGGATTTCTTCACGTAGCGATCGAACCAGTCGATGAGGCGGGCCCAGTAGTCGAGCACGGTCTCCCGTGCCACCGGCCCATGGTCCTCGTACGGGTACTCGACCAGTGTCACGGTCTTGCCAAGCCCGTTCAGGGCCTCGAACATCCGCTGCGACTGGATCGGGTTCGTGCCCACGTTGGTATCGTCCAGGTTGTGCAGCAGCAGCAGCGGCCGGTCGATGTGGTCGGCGTGGAGGAACGGGGACATGGCGAGATACGTGTCCGGCGCCTCCCACAGCGTCCGCTCCTCGGCCTGGAACGTGAACGGCGTGAGCGCCCGGTTGTAGGCGCCATCGCTCGCCGTGCCGGCCTTGAAGAGGTCGGTGTGGGCGAGCAGGTTCGCCGTGGAGAAGGCGCCGTACGAGTGGCCGCCCACGCCGACGCGCTCGGGATCGCAGAAGCCGCGGCGCGCGCACTCGTCGATCGCGGCCTTGGCGCTCATGCCGATCTCCTCGACGTACTTGTCGTTGGTCCCGACCACCGCGATGTCGGGGTACACGACCGCGTAGCCCTGCGTCACCAGCACCTCGGGGTTGAGCGTGCTCTGCGAGGGGAAACGGTTGGGCGAGCGCCGGTTCTGGGACGCCGCCGCCGCCGACCGGTAGTCGTTGGGATAGACCCAGAAGATGGTGGGCAGCCGGGTGCCCGGCTTCCAGTCGGCGGGCAGCACCGCCTCGGCGTTCAGCACGACCGAGTCCGACCGCGTGAACTTGAACTGGAACCGCTGCGAGGCGGTGAGCGCCGGCGCGGGATCGGTGAAGTCGCTGAGCGCCCGGCCCGCCTGCTCGCCGGCCTTGCGCACGAAATAGTTCGGCGCCTCGCGGTTCGACTGGCGCAGCGTGATGAAGGGCTTGCCGTCGGCCGCGAGCAGCACCACCACCGGCTCCAGGTGCGCGGCGTCGCTCTCGAACACGCGCGTGGTCCGGCCGGTGGCGAGGTCCATCCGGTCCAGGAACGGGCGCTGGCCATCTGGTGGCCCTCGCGCTTGAAGAGCGGGGCGCCCGGATCGTCGTACACCCCTTCGGTCGAGCGGTCGGTGAGCGTGTGGCGCGTGGGCTGAGGCAGGTCGGGCGCGATCCAGATCGAGCGCGTGCGACGGCGCGGCTGATAGCCCTCGCGGAGCACCAGCCGCCGCCCGCCCGCGGTCCAGAAGGCCGCCTCGAACTGCTCGTCGCTGGCCAGGGCTACCTTCGCCTCGCCGGTGAAGGGCGGGTCCAGCCGCATCAGCCGATCGGTGCCGGGCTGGGCGAGGGTGGTGTCCTTGATCGCCTTGAGCGGATCGGCGCCGGGCGTGTCCTGCCACGAGAAGAACCAGATGGCCCGCCCGTCCGGGGCCCACATCGCCTCGCGCGGCCCGAGCGGGGCCACGCTCGAGACCGCACTCCGGTCGTTGAGCGGCACCTCGCCGAGCGTGGCGGCCCGCGTGCCGTCCGCCCCCCACAGCTCGACCGTGCGCGGGAACAGCGGGATCGGGAAGCCGAGCGGCACCGGCTCGGCCAGCCGCTCGACGATCAGGCGCGACTCGTCGGGGGCGATCTCCCAGCTCAAGATCATCGCGGCCGCCCCGACCGGCTGGAGCGCCCCGCCGTCGACGGTCACCTTGGTGATCTGCGAGGTCGCGTACGCGACCAAGCGGGCCTGATCGTCCGCGTTGCGCAGCACGTCGCGCGCCGTGCGCTGCGGCGTCGGGTGTCCCGCCCCGACCCGCACCTGCGGCCCGGCCGGGATGCGGCCCGCGGCCCCGAGGGCGGCCGCGTCGGCCGGCACCGTCCGGCACCAGAGGGTGCGGTCGTCGTTCGACCATTCGGGCGTGCTCGGGATGACCGTGTTGAGGTGGACCCCGTCCAGCCGGCGCGCCGCCCCGGTCGCCGCGTCCACGATCCACAGCTCGGCGCCGCCCGGCGCGTAGACCGTGGTCGCGATCCGGGTCCCGGCGTTGGACCAGACCGAGGGGCCCACGCGCGCCCCTTGGGGCAGGCGGGCGCGGAGCTTGGCGCCGCTCGCCACGGTGACGATCGTAAAGCCGGTGGAGGCGGCCTTGAGCTGCCCGCGGCTCGCCCGCAGTTGCGAGAGGATCTCGAGCCCGGCCAGCTTCTCGACCGGCTCGGCCAGGGTGGCGATGGGGATCAGCGTGGGCGGGTCGGCGATCAGCATCCGGGCGCCATCGGGCGACACGTTGGGGGCACCCCGCGGCACGCGCGGGGCGGTGAGGATGTCGGCCACCACCTTGGGGGGCGTGCGGTAGGTCGTGACCTCGGCGGCGGCGGCGAGGCTCGCGCACAGCGCGAGCGTCAGCAGGCAAGCGAGCAGCGGGCGCGGCATGGGACCTCCCTCGGTGACCCCGACGAGGCGACCGCGCCGATCACGCCGGGAGCGCGGCGCCGCGGCAACCGCGCCGCGGGGCGCTCGCTAAGACGCGGTCTTCTCGCTCACACGGTACTTCTGCAGCAGGTCGGCCCCGGGCACGCGCCGGCCGGAGGAGGCGTGGACCACGCGCACCTCGAAGCCGTAGCGCCTCAGCCCGAAGTGTCGCTCGATGAGCCTCACCAGCCCGTTCACGGTGGCGTCGCCACGGATGGTGCGCCCCCGGCGCCCCTGGCCGTGCGCGCGCGCCAGTCCCGCCTCGTAGCCTTCCTGGTACGAGCGCTTGATGTGCGACCGGAGCGTCCGCCAGTGCGTGCGCTGGAGCTTCTTGAGCATCTGGGTCTGGGTCATGGCCGTCCCTCCTTGGAACGCGGTGGAGCCACGCGCCACTCTAGCAGAGACCCGGCGTGCGTCCGCCGCCAAACCGCGCTAGTGTCCCGGGCCACCCAGAGGGGCATCCCGACATGGCCTACGACACGCTGAGCGAGACGGAGTGGGAGTCGGTCGAGGGGATCTGGGACCTGCTCGATGAGGGCAAGGTCGAGCGCGCCCGCAGCGAGGTCGACGCGCTGCTCGTGCGCCGCCCCGGGCACCCCGACCTGCGCATCGCCGACGCCGCGGTGGCCCTGGAGGAGGGCGAGGCCCGGCGCGCGCTCGAGACGCTCCTGGGCGCCGAGCAATCGGCCGACCCCTCGCTCTTCTTCCACCTGCGGGCGGCGGCCCACTACGAGCTGTTCGAGATGGAGGCCGCGCGCGACGACTGCCGGCGCGCCCTGGCCGTGAACCCCGAGGTGGCCGAGACCCACGTGCTGCTGGCGCGGACGCTGGAGTACCTCGGCGAGGACGGCACCGCGCGCGAGCACGCCGACATGGCGCGCGAGCTGGACCCCGAGCGCTTCCCGGACCCGCTCGAGGTGAGCGACGAGGCGTTCGACGCGCTGGTCGAGAAGAGCCTGCTCGAGCTGCCCGCCGAGGTGCGCAAGCACCTCCAGGAGCTGCCGGTGGTGGTCGAGTCGCTGCCGAGCCGCGCGCTGCTGGCCGCCGAGCAGCCGCCCATCTCGCCCGACGTGCTCGGGCTGTTCGTGGGCCGCCACCTGCTCGAGCGCACGCACCTGGACGCCCCCACCGCCCCCGGCGTCATCTACCTCTTCCGCAAGAACCTGCTGCGCGTCTGCGCCGACCCCGAGGAGCTGGCGCGCGAGGTGCGCATCACCGTCCAGCACGAGGTGGGACACCTGCTGGGCCTGGACGAGGACGATCTGGAGAGCTGGGGGCTGGCGTAGCCGCGACTACCGGACGACCACCTTCCCCCGCAGCATGTGCATGCCGCAGGTGAACTCGTATTCCCCGGGGGTCATCGGCGTGAACTCGACCGCGGTGTCCTGATCGGCGGGCAGCCGCTGCGTGATGCCCCACGCCGGCAGCAGAACCGTGTCGGAGCAGCCCGCCACCTCCTCGCGGTGGAACACCAGCCGCACCGGGCGCCCCGCCCGCACCTCGACGACATCCGGAGCGTAGCCGTCGCGGACCACGATGCGGACCTCCTGCGGGCCCGAGGCCGGGGCCGGCGCCACGACCGCCGCGCGGCGCGGCGCGAAGAAGTAGAGGTTGACGCCGATCGCGAGCGCGACCCCGCCCACGGTCACGCCGATCGCCGTGGGGTCCATCACCGGAAGCGCCTCAGGCGCAGCGACGAGGTGACGACCGAGACGCTCGACAGCGCCATCGCCAGCGAGGCGAGCATGGGATTGAGCGTGCCCTGCCAGCCCAGCACCGGGCCCACCGGGCCGCCCACGCGCAACAGCACGAACAGGAGCCCCGCCGCCACCGGGATGCCGACCGTGTTGTAGACGAACGCCCAGAAGAGATTCTGGCGGATGACCTGCAGCGTGCGCCGTGCCAGGCGCAGCGCGATCGGCACCGCGGCGAGGTCGCCGCGCACCAGCGTGATCCCGGCGGCCTCCATCGCGATGTCCGTGCCGCCGCCCATCGCGATGCCGAGATCGGCGCGCGCCAGCGCCGGGGCGTCGTTGATGCCGTCGCCCACCATCGCCACCTTGCGCCCCTGCGCCTGGAGGCCGGCGATGCGCGCGGCCTTCTCCCCCGGCAGCACCTGCGCCAGCACGCGCCCGGCGTCGATGCCGGCCGCGCGCGCCACGGCGTGCGCGGTGCGCGCGTTGTCGCCGGTAATCATCCAGACTTGGAGGCCGGCGCGGGCGAGTGCCGCCACCGCCTCCGGCGCGCCGGGCTTGAGCGTGTCGCTCACGGTGACGAGCCCGAGTACCGCACCCCCCTCGGCCACCGCGACCACCGTGCGGCCCGCGGCCTCCTGGCGCTCGCGCTCGGCGTCGAGCGCCCCCAGGTCCACGCCCTGCTCGGCGAGCAGCGCCGGGGTGCCGAGCACCACCGGCCGGCCTTGGAGCAACCCCACCACGCCCCGGCCCGGGATCGCGGCGACGTCGTCGGGCTCGGCCAACGCGAGGCCGCGCTCGGTGGCACCGCGCACGATGGCCGCGGCCAGCGGATGCTCGCTGTGGCGCTCGACCGACGCGGCGACGCGCAGCAGCCGCTCGGCTGTCACCCCCGGCGCCGGCAGCAGATCGGCCAGCGCGGGCCGGCCCAGGGTGAGCGTCCCGGTCTTGTCGAACACCACGGTATCGATGCCCTGGGCGGACTCCAGCACCTCCGCGCCCCGGATCAGCACGCCCAGCTCGGCGCCGCGCCCGGTGCCCACCATCAGCGCCGTGGGGGTGGCGAGCCCGAGCGCGCACGGGCAGGCGATGATGAGCACCGCCACCGCGGCGAGCAGCGCGTGCGCCAGCCGCGGCGCGGGGCCCAGGTCGAACCACAGGACGAACGCCGCGAGCGCCACGGTGATGACCACCGGCACGAACACCGCGGCGATGCGGTCGGCCAGACGGGCCACCGCCGCCTTGCTGCCCTGCGCCTGCTGCACCAGCCGCACGATCTGCATCAGCACCGAGTCGGCCCCCACCTTCTCGGCCTGCATGTGGAAGGCCCCGGACTGGTTGACGGTGGCGCCCACCACCGCATCGCCCGGGCCGACCTCGACCGGCATGGGCTCGCCGGTGAGCATGGACTGGTCGATGCGCGAGCGGCCCTCGGTCACGCGGCCGTCCACCGGCACCCGCTCGCCCGGCCGGACCAGGAGCCGATCGCCCGGCGCTACCGCCTCGAGCGGCACCGCCTCGGTGTCGCCGCCCTTCACGCGATGGGCCACGCGCGGGCGCAGGTCGAGCAGGCGGCGCATCGCCCGCGAGGTGCCGGCCCGCGCTTGGGCCTCGAGCATCCGGCCGAGCAGGATCAGGACGACGATCACGGCGGCGGTGTCGAAGTAGACATGCGGGGCGACCCCGGCGGCGAGGAACCTGCCGGGCCACACCGTGGCGGCGAGCGAGTAGAGGTAGGCCGCGAGCGTCCCCACGCCGATCAGCAGGTTCATGTCGGCGGTGCGCCGTCTGATCCCGGTCCAGGTGCCGCGCACGAACGGCCAGCCCGCCCACCATTGGATCGGGGTCGCGAACAGGAGCTGGATCAGGTTCTTGGTCCCCTCGTCGACGGTGGCGAGCGGGCCCACCCTCCCCAGGTTGCCCAGCACCACCACCGGCAGCGCCAGGGCGGCGGCGACGACGAAGCGCCGGCTGAGCCCGGCCAGCTCGGCGGCGCGCTCGCGCTGCTCGGCGTCGTCGGGCACCGCACCCGTCACCGGGCGCGCGCCGTAGCCGGCGGCGCGCACCGCCTCGGCCAGCCGCTCGGGTGCCACCGGGGCCGCGAGCCGCACGTGCGCGCGCTCGGTCGCCAGGTTGACACTCGCCTGCGCCACCCCGGGCACGGTGCCGAGCGCCCGCTCCACCGAGGCGACGCACGCGCCCGGCCGGGCGGCGGCCGGGGCCGTGGGGGACGTCTTTACTTGGGAGAGCGGGAGGAAGGGCATGGTCGGGTGGCCGCGTCGGGTCGTGCCAGGCCCGATTGGATGCGCGACCGCGGCGCTAGGCTACCACGGCCCGCGGGCGGGGCCCGGCCTTGGACACCGCGGGCGGGGGCGACACGAGTGGTCGCCCCCGCCCGCTCGTGCGTGACGCGGGGCTACTTGCGGACCTTGTCCTTCAGCGCCCGGCCCGCCCGGAAGGCCGGAAGGCGCGCCGCCTGGATGACGAGCGGTTCACCGGTGCGCGGATTGCGCCCGGCGCGTGCCGCGCGCCGCCGAGTCTCGAAGGTCCCGAAGCCTGCGAGTCGGACGGATTTCCCCTGCGCGAGGCTCGCGGGGATGAGGCCGACCTGCTTTCCTTCGACTCCGAACAGCGAGTCGATCGCCCGCTTGGCCTGACGCAGCGACAGGCCGGTCCGACGCGAGAATCCCCGCGTCAACTCACCTTTGTTCATTCGGGTTCCCTCCTCCCTGGTCCCGCCGGGACCAGCACGGGTGGCGGCTCGGCGTCAGCTTGGCACTCGGCGCGCGGGTGTCAACGCTTTTCTGGACCGGCCTGGCCTCCGCGTGCGGGCGTCGCGGCAGGAAAGGCCCGGCGCGGGGCGGCGGACCGCCCGTCACCGCGGACCTACTGGATGCCGCCGTAGCTGCTGATCCGCGTCCCGCGCTCCAGGTAGAGCTCCTTCTGGTCCTTGATCTCGAGCCGGAAGTAGTACTCGGCCTCGGATCCCGGGTTGAAGGTGCGCGAGAAGCTGGCGAGCCAGCAGTGGAGGTCGCGGCTCAGCCCGAAGCGCTGGGTCAGCACCTCGTGGCGCGTCGCGTCGAAGGACGCCGAGTAGTCGATCCGCCACGAGCGCGAGAAGCCGTAGTGCGCCACCCCGTTCAGCACGCTGGTGCTGGACCAGCGGCTGCCCGAGCCGTAGCCGCCCGAGGACGAGTACGCGAGGCTCAGCGACCACGGCTCGCTGAAGTCCACCTCCTCCACGGTGGGGGTCTTCTCGAGCGGGATCTCGCCGGTACCGCCCACGCCGGGCCGGTGTCCGGTCTTGCCGGTGAAGCCCATCGAGATGTCGTAGGCCATCGAGCGCAGCGGCCGCTGCGAGTACACGTCGGTCACCCAGGAGAGATCGGCGCTCAGCAGGCCCGGCGGCTGCAGCCGCATCGCCGAGTTGATGGTCGAGAGCGGGTGCTTCTCGAGCTGCTCGCGCCACAGGAAGTTGTAGGAGCCGCCCATGTCCCAGGCGAGCAGGTTGTCGAGGTGGTTGATGGCGTCGCCGTGCTTGAGCTTGGCCTGCAGCCGCTGGCCGAGCGCGAAGTTCATGCGCGCGTTCTTGAATCCCGAGACGCCGATGCCGCCGAACCCCTCGAAGCGGTCCCGCCGGATCCCGGAGGCGTCCACGAAGGTGAGCCCGCGGAACTCGGGGCTGTACGAGAACGAGAGGTTCGGGAACACCACGTGGCGCAGGCCGACCAGGGGGCCCAGGTGCGGATGGAAGCTGCCGTACAGCGAGGTGCTGCTGGTGACCGACGCGCTCCAGGTGCCGGTGGGCACGAACCGCTGCCCGAGCTTGTCGTGATCGAACACCACGGTGTTGAGGTTGAGCGCCGGGGCCAGGTTGAGCCACCCGAACAGGCGGCGCGAGTCGCTGATCGAGGAGGCGCTGGCCAGCGCGCGCCGCGTGAGGTTGCGCTGGCGCAGCGAGTCGAGGTCGTCCAGGAAGCCGGTGCGCTGGTGGAAGGTCACGAACCGGCTGCTGAGGCTGAAGTAGACGGACGAGAGCGGCTTCGCCAGGGCGGTGTGCTTCAGGAAACTCAGTGCCCCCAGCGTGCGGGTCGGGAACGTCACCGACACCGACGGGAGGGTCTCGGTGAGATTCGGCAGCGAGGCGACCTGGCCGGGGACGGCGGTGGGATCGCGGAGGCTCTGGTCGGCGTCGAGGTCCTGGCGCCGGTCGAAGACCACGTTCATGCTGGCCCACCCGGCGTAGTGCGAGATCGAGAGGCTCGAGGTCAGGAACCGGTCGAGGCGCTGCGAGAGCGTGCGGTTGAACAGCAGGTCGCGGTTGTACTCGCGGCTCGACACGAACGAGGCCTGCGCCGTGAGGTGGGTCTTGTCGCTGATGTCCTGCGAGTGGTCGGCGGTCAGGCTCCAGCGCTGGTCGTTGTCCGCCCCGCTGCGCGCGTAGGTGCCGTTGACGCGGCCCGCGAACCGGTACAGCAGGTTGTACACCAGGTCACCGCGCAGCACCCACGAGGGCTCGGCCTGGTAGTAGTCCCCCGAGGCCGTCACGTCGAAGTAGTCGTTGGGCGCCCAGTAGTAGCCGGCGTTGCGGATGAACTGCCCGGCCTTGTTGTTGAATCCGAATTCGGTCTGCGGAAACATGAAGCCCGAGTGCCGGCCGGGCTTGATCGGGAACACGTAGAAGGGCAGGGCGAACAGGGGCACGTTCTTCACGTAGAACACCACCGGCTTCGCCACCAGCTTGTCCCTGAGATAGACCTTCATGCGGTGGGACTGGAATCGATAGTCGGGCGGATCCCGGTCGCAGGTGCTGTACGAGCCATCCATGACCTCCAGCTCGTTGTCGCCCACCTTGCGGATGCGCTCGCCGTGGTAGAGGCCCTTCTCGAACGCGGTCTCCGCCTTGTAGATGTTGCCGGTGCGCGTCTCGAGGTCGTAGGTCATGAGGTGGCCGGTCACCTCCTCGCCCCGGTCGACGAGCTTGGGATCGCCGGTGGCCACCAGCGTCTGCTGCTCGCTGTTGAACTCCACCCGCTTGGCGTGCAGCTCGAGCTCCTTGTAGGTGAGGTGCGAGCGCCGGTCGAGGACGATGCGGTCCTTGGGCACGATGAACTCGATGCGCGGCGCGTCGTACTTGACCACCTCGGTCTGGGCCGCGAGCGTGTCGCCCTCCCCCACCTCGAAGTGGTACTCCCCGCTCGCCGTGCCCTCGACCACGGCGCGCTCGATCTTGCGATCGGCGAAGAAGACGGTGATGGTGTCGCCCTGCGAGTGGTTCTTCTCGGCGGTCTTGCCGGCCCGCGGCACCGCCTGGTACTCGTCCTTCGCCTGGCCGACCGCGACCAGGCTGTCCATGACGTCGTTGGCGAAGAACACGTCGATCTGCTGTCCGGTGAGGCGGCTGGTCTCGCCCCGGGTGTCGGGCCGCGCCCCGGCGTAGTCGATGGTGGCGCCGTGCCGCACCACGAACCGCCGCAGCGCGCGGTGCTCGGTCCAGATCTCGAGCGTGTCGCCGGTCACCGTGGTCTCGTCGTCCCACGCCCGCGGGTGCCCCAGCAGCCAGCCGCGGTCCGCCTGGTCGTCGAACAGGGCGTAGTCGGCGCGCGCCTGCAGCGTGTCGCGCCCCACCCGCACCGAGTCGATGGCCTCGGCGAGGCGCTGCTCGCTGTTGAGCCGCAGCGTGATCGCGCGCAGCTCGGCGACGCGGCCGTCCTTGTCGCGCGAGCGCATCACCGGGTTCCCGCGCGCCACCGCCTCGTGGTCCGCCCGGTGGTAGTCCACCGAGTCGGCCAGCAGCGTGGTGCGGTGGTGGACGTCCTCGCCCACCACGTGCCCGCGCGCCTCGAACCGGTTCTCGTTGCGGAAGTAGGCGAGCCGGTCGCAGGTGACGCGCTGGGTGCTGTCGGCGGCGGTGACCCTGCCATAGAGGTCGGCGCGCCCGTGCTTGCGGTCGTAGGTGCCCGAGGGCGCCTCCAGCACCGCGTCGCGATCGGTGATGTGGACCGCGCCCATCAACTCCAGGACGTCGCTGTTCTCCGAGTAGGCCGCGTGGTCGCACGAGACGGTGGTGGTGCTGTCCACCATGCGCACGTGCCGGTCCAGGTAGAGCATCCCCTTGCCGCGCAGGTAGCGTCCGGTCTCCGAGGTGATGACGGTCGTGCCCCTGGTGATGTGCACGTTGCCGTTGAGCAGGACGATATCGCCCTCGGGCCCGCGCGTGCCGCTCACGTTGTCGGCCGCCAGGTTGAGCGGCGGCGCCGGGGCCTCCGGCGCCGCGCCCCGCGCCGCCGCGGTGAGCCCCATCCCCCCCAGCACCAGGAGCGACGCGAGCCCCCGCCTCACAGCAGCTCCCCCGGGGCGCCGCCGTAGGCTTCCATCGCCTCGCCCACCGCGAACAGCGAGCCGGTGAGCAGCACGATGCCCTCGCCCGCCCGCTCGAGCCCGCGCGCGACCGCGAGCGGCACGTCGGGCAGCGTCTCGACGTCGAACCCCGCCGCGGCCGCCCGGGCGGCGAGTGCCTCGGGCGCCAGCGCGCGCTCGCTGCGCGAGCGGGTGGCGATCAACCGCGCCTGCGGGAACGCGCCGCGCAGCACCCGCAGCACCTGGTCCGCGTCCTTGTCCACCGAGAGCCCGAGCACCACCACCGACGGACGGGGCGGGGCCGAGGGCCCCGCCCACAGGTCGACGAGCCGCCCCATCCCGCTGGGATTGTGGGCGCCATCCCACCACAGCCGGGGCTCGCGCGGACAGGGCTCGAGCCGCCCGGGCCAGCGGGCCGCCGCCAGCCCCTCCGCCACCGCCTGGGGCGGGAGCGGGACGCCGCGCGAGGCCAGGGCGTCGAGTGCCGCCAGCGCGGTGCGCCGGTTGAGGTCGAGCACCGGCCGCGGCGACGATCCCGCGGGTGCGGCGGCCGGTGCCACGCCCCGCAGGTGGAGCGGGGCGCCGCGCTCGCGCGCCACCCGTTCGATGACGCGGCGCGCCTCGTCGGGCATGGCCCCCAGGACCACCGGGACCCCCGGCTTGATGATGCCCGCCTTCTCGCCCGCGATCGCCGCGAGCGTGTCGCCCAGGATCTCGGTGTGGTCGAGCCCGATCGAGGTGATGACCGTGACCTCGGGGGTGATGACGTTGGTGCAGTCGAGCCGGCCGCCGAGCCCCACCTCCACCACGGCGAGCTCCACCGCCTGGGCGGCGAACGTGGCGAAGGCCAGCGCGGTGCACACCTCGAAGAACGTGCGGTCGCGCCCCTCGGGCCGCGCGCCGATCCCCTCCAGGCACTGCGCGAGCGCGGCCTCGTCGGCCCAGCGTCCGCTCACCCGGATGCGCTCGCGGAAGTCGACCAGGTGGGGCGAGGTGAAGAGCCCGGTGCGCAGGCCCGCGGCGCGCAGCGCCCGCTCGATCAGCGCGCAGACCGAGCCCTTGCCGTTGGTGCCGGCGACGTGGACCGAGCGGAAGGCGCGGTGCGGGTCGCCCATCGCCTCGAGCAACGCGGTGATGCCGATCAGGTCGTGCTTGTCGCGGCGGCGCTCCCGGCCGTAGAGCGCCTCGAGGGCATGCTGAAGGCCCACGCTCACTTCGTCAGGGCATCCGGTGCAGCGGTCCCGTCCGCCGAGGGGGCCCCGGCGTGGAATGGGTGCGGCGAGGGCTGGCCCTCGGGAGCGAAGCCGCGTGTGGAGCGCCAGAAGAACTCGAGCAGGTGCCCGACCTCGGCGCGCATCTGTCGGCGGTGGACGATGCGGTCGATGAACCCCTTCTCCAGCACGAACTCCGAGCGCTGGAAGCCCTCGGGCAGGTCCTGGCCGATGGTCTGCCGGATGACCCGCGCCCCGGCGAAGCCCACCAGCGCCCCGGGCTCGGCCACGATGACGTCGCCGAGCGAGGCGAACGAGGCCAGCACGCCCGCCATCGAGGGATCGACCAGGATCGAGATGAACGGCAGGCGTTCGGCCTGGAGCTTCGCCAGCAGCGCCGAGGTCTTGGCCATCTGCATCAGCGAGAGGATGCCCTCCTGCATGCGCGCCCCGCCGGTCGACGAGACGATCACCACCGCGCGCCGCTCGGCCATCGCCCGCTCGATGGCGCGCGCGATCTTCTCGCCCACCACCGAGCCCATGCTGCCGCCCATGAAGAAGAAGTCCATCAGGGCCACACTCACCGGCTTGCCGCCGATGGTGGCGACGCCCGAGAGCAGCGCGTCGCTCATCCCGGTCTCGCGCTGCGCCGCCTTGAGCCGGTCGGGATAGCGCATCCGCGCGTCGCGGAACTCGAGCGGGTCGCCGGCGACCAGGCGCGCGTCACGCTCCGCGAACGAGCCCTCGTCGACCAGCACCGCGAGGTAGGTGCGCGCCGGGACCCGGAAGTGGAAGCCGCACTTGGGGCAGGTCCAGAGGTTCTCCTCGAGCACCGTCTGGAACAGCGCCTCGCCGCAGCCCTCGCACTTGGTCCACAGCCCTTCGGGCAGATCGGGCCGTTCGGGCTTGTCGGTCTTCTTGATGCGCTTGCGTTCGCGCTTGAGCCAGCTCATGCGGGGGTCGGACTAAGTCTCCGTGGAGTCGGGAACGGCGTCGCCGAGGCCGGATCCGGACGTGGCATGCCACGCCATCACCAGCGCATCTTCGCCCGTGTCACGATAATACCCGCGCCTGAGCCCCGCCAGACGGAATCCGTGGGCGCGGTAGAGCCCCTGGGCCGCGAAGTTGGAGACCCGGACTTCGAGGGCGATCCCCTCGCAGCCTTGGGCGGTCGCGTCGGCCATCAGGTGCGTGAGCAGGCGCCGGGCGATGCCGCGGCGCCGGTGTCCGGGCAGCACCGCGAGGTTGCCGAGATGTCCGGTGCCGGCGGCGAGCCAGGCGACGCTGTAGCCGGCGAGCGCGCCGCCCGACTCGGCGACGAACGCGTGCACGTGGGGCCTCGTGATCTCGCCCAGGAAGAACGACTCGGGCCAAGGGTCGCTGAAGACCTCGCGCTCGACCTGGGCGATGGCCGGCAGGTCTGTAGGCGCCATCGGCCGCAGCGTCACCGGATCGGCGGCGGTCACGCGATGCCGCACGCGCTCCTCGGCCTGCGCGGGCCGCACGTACATCGGGCGCATCCCCTCGGCGGTCCCCGGCAGCCCGGCGCGCGGCCCGAGCCCCGAGCGCGCGGCATGGGCCAGGTCGTCGGCCGAGAGCCCGCCGAAGCGCACCCCCGGCGTGGTGCTGCCCGGATGCGCGGCCTCGAGCAGCGCCTGCTCGCGCGCGGCTCCTGGCCCCACGAACCGGACCGCGGCGCGCCCCAGCAGCGGGAGCGCCTCGGCGACCGCGGCCAGGATCTCGGCAGTCGTCCCGACGCGCGGGGCCGCGAGCAGGCTCACGGTCCCGCGGCGGTCGGCGCGGAAGAAGCCGGCATAGACGTCGCGGCGCCCCGCCGGCACCAGCGGCACCACCAGCGCGCCGGACGCCCCGCTCGCCAGCGCCAGGGCCGCGAGCGACGAGGCGCCGAGCACCGCCGCGCCCGAGGCGAGCGCCAGGGCTTCGGCGGTGGCGAGCCCCACCCGCACGCCGGTGAACGAGCCGGGGCCCAGGTCGGCCGCGACCCAGCCCAGCTCGGCCGGGCGCACCCGCGCCCGCGCGAGTGCCAGCGCCACCAGCGGCGTCAGCCGGCGCGTGTGGCCGTGGCCCACCTCCTCGACCTCCGCGGCCAGCGTCTCGCCCTGGGCGCCGCGCACCAGGATCTCGACGTGCTCGGTGGCCGCCTCGATGGCGAGTCCGATCATCGCCACGCCGCCTTAGCCGCCGCCGCCCGGAAGCCGTCGAGCAGCTGGCGCCCGCGCGCACCCTCGCCGCTGGCGTGGATGCGCCGCTCGGTCGCCGTGGCGATCTCGAAGCGCAGCGCCAGCGCCTGCTGGCACAGGTGACGGGGCAGCCGCTCGCCCCACTCGACCGCCAGCACCCCGCGCTCGAGCCGCTCCTCGAGCCCCAGTGCCTCGGCCTCGGGGCCTTGGAGCCGGTAGAGGTCGAGGTGGAAGAGCGGCAGCCGCCCCTCGTACTCGTTGACCAGCGTGAACGAGGGGCTGCGCACCCGGCCGGGGCAGCCGAGGCCGCGCGCCAGGCCGGCGACGAGACAGGTCTTGCCGGCCCCGAGCGGCCCGACGAGCAGGAGCACGTCGCCGGCGGCGAGGGATCCGGCCAGCGCCTCGCCCAGGCGCTCGGTCGCCTCGGGCGAGGCGGTCGCGCGGAGATCGCCCTCCGGGGCCACGGCGGGGCCGCTCATCGCCCGCGCGGCGTCAGGGTCGCGATCGGCAGGATCATCTCCTCGACCGAGATGCCGCCGTGCTGCAGCGAGCCGCGGTACTGGCGCTCGAACTCGTGGAAGCGGGTCGGGTAGACGAAGTAGAAGTCCTCGCGCGCCAGCACGTAGTTCTTGTTGATGCCGTCGTCGGGCAGCATGAAGTCCATCGGCTTGCGCAGGATCACCGCCTGCTTGGGATCGCAGTTGAGGTTGAGGCCGAACTTGTAGCGCAGGCTGGAGGAGGTGTCGCGGTTGCCGTAGACCAGGGCGGCGCGCTTGGCGAGCACCGCCCCGTGGTCGGTGGTGATGACCACGGTGCAGTCCTGCCGCGACAGCGCGCGCAGGATGTCGAACAGCGGGCTGTGCGTGAACCAGGCCTTCATGACCGAGCGGAAGGCCGCCTCGTCGGGCGCCAGCTCCTGGAGGATGTCGCTCTCCGAGCGGCCGTGGGCGAGGATGTCGATGAAGTTGAACACCATGCTCACCAGCGCCAGCTCGCGGAACGAGCTGATCTGGCGCACGGTGGCGTGCGCCTCGTCGGCGTCGTAGATCTTCATGTACTTGACCGGCCGGGTCGGCGTGGCCTTCTCGCGCTCCAGCTGGAAGTCCATCAGCTGGCGCTCGTAGCGGTTCTTGGTCCGCTCGTCGTTGCTGTTCTCCTGCCACAGGTCCGGGTGCTTCTCGCGCAGGCCCGCCGGCAGCAGCCCCGAGAAGATGGCGTTGCGCGCGTACGGGGTCGCGGTGGGCAGGATCGAGCAGTAGAAGTCGCGGTGGATGTCGAAGTAGTCGTCGAGCAGCGGCTCGAGCGTGAACCACTGGTCGAGGCGCATGCAGTCGATGACGATGAACACCACCCGCCGACCCTCGCGCAGGTGCGGCAGCACCGACCGGCGCACCACGTCGGAGGAGAGCGGCGGCCGCGGGTCGCCGCCATGCACCCAGTTCCCGTAGCCGGACTCGACGAAGCGTCCGAACTCGATGTTGAGCGCGCGCCGGAAGTCGAGGTGCGCCTGCTGGAGCCCCTCCTCGTGCAGGTCGTCGAAGCGCACGTCCCAGCGCGCCACGTCGGTGGCCAGCTCGACCCAGCCGTCCCAGTCGAGGCCGCGCACGTCGATCCCCTGCCAGCGCTGCATCTCGCCCGCGTAGTCGCGGGCGCGCCGCGACTCCTGCAGCCGGCCGGTGTCGAGCACGCGCTTGCAGGCCAGGTAGACCTGGGAGGGATTGACCGGCTTGATGAGGTAGTCGGTGATGCGCTTGCCGATCGCCTCCTCCATGAGCGCCTCCTCCTCGCTCTTGGTGACCAGGATGACCGGCACCTGGAGGTCCTTGGCGTGGATGGCGTCGAGGGTCGCGAGCCCGCCCATGCCGGGCATCATCTCGTCGAGCAGGACGATGTCGAACCGCTCCTGGCCGAGCGCCGAGAGGGCGTCCTCGCCGGTCGGGACCGCCGTGACGGCGTAGCCCTTCTGCTCCAGCATCCGGATGTGGGGCCGGAGCAGGTCGATCTCGTCGTCCGCCCAGAGGATGCGGCGTCTGGTGTCGTCGGGCATGTCGGGAGAGGGATTCGGCCGGATGAGCTGTCGGGACGGGTCGGCAGGGCGTGGGCCCGGCCCCCGTACTACCCCGCCCAGGGTCGGATGGGTCTCCCCCGCATGATAGCGCCGGCCCCGCGTTCTGGCGAAAGGGCTGGCCCCGGAGTCCCGCGGGAAGGGCGCGGCCGGGGCCGCCCGCCGCACGCCGGGGCCACCCCCATCCCCTTAGGTCCCACAACCTCTGGAGGGCAAGACCATGCGCGCCTCGACTCCCCTGCTGTGGCTGTCACTCGTCGCCTCGACCGGCCTCGCCGCCTCCGCCGCGGCCGAGACCACCGGCCGTTGGGAGCAGACCTACCACGTCCACCACCGGCCGTCGGTCGAGATCATCACCAACGACGGCGAGGTGGTGGTCCGGACCTGGGACCGGCCGACGGTGACGGTGCGGGTCAGCACCGTCGGCTGGCCGATCGGCTCGGGGGGCGTGGAGGTGGACGGCGCCCAGGGTGGCGACGAGGTGCACGTTCAGGCCCGCGCGCCGCGCTGGGAGTTCTCGTTCTCGCCGCGGCACCGCTCGCTGCGCATCGAGGTGTGGACGCCCGAGGCCTCGGACCTGGACCTCAAGACCGGCGACGGGGACGTCACCGTCCCGGCGATGCGCGGCCGCGTGGCGGTGCGCACCGGCGACGGCTCGATCACCGTGGACGGCGCCCATGGCGAGCTGCGCCTCTCCACCGGCGACGGCCGCATCGTCGGCCGCGCCCTCGATGGCACGCTCGAGGCCCATAGCGGGGACGGCAGCGTCAACGTGGACGGCCGCTTCGACGCGCTGACGCTGGGGAGCGGCGACGGCTCGATCACCGCGGAGGTGATGCCGGGCTCGCGGCTCACTGCGGGGGTCTCGGCCACCACCGGCGACGGGCGGCTGACGCTGCGCCTGCCCGCCGATCTCAAGGCCGAGCTCGACGCCCACACCGGCGACGGGGCGATCGACGTGGACCTGCCGATGACCGTGGCGGGGCGGGTCAACCGCAACCACGTGCACGGCTCGCTCAACGGCGGCGGGCCGCTGGTCCGCCTCAGCAGCGGCGACGGCTCGATCCGGATCGAGGCGCGGTAGCGAGCGGGGGCCGGTCGCGCCGCGGGCGCGGTTCCCACACCGCGGTCACTTCGGCTTCGGCAACCGGATCACCATGGTGGTGCCCTGCCCGGGGGCGCTGTGGCGCACGACCAGGCGCCCCCCGTGGTAGTCCTGCACCACGCGCCGCGCCAGCGCCAGCCCCAGCCCCCAGCCGCGCCGCTTGGTGGTGTAGCCCGGCTCGAAGGCGCGACGCTGCTCGGCCGCGGTCATGCCGCGGCCGTTGTCGGTCACGGTGACCTCGACGCCCTCGCCGTCGGCGCGCGGCTCGACGCCGATCTCGAGCACGCCCGGCTTCTTGTCCAGCGCCGAGACCGCGTTGTTGACCAGGTTCTCGAGCGCCCAGGCGATCAGCTCGGCGTTGAGCAGGATCGGCGGCACCACCTGGTAGCGCTCGCGGATCAGCACCTCGCTCTCGGCGCGCCCCAGCCGGCGGCGCAGGTACTGGACCGCGTCGCGCACGATCGGCGTCACGTCGCGCAGCTGGAGCTGCGGGGCCGAGCCCACGTGGCTGAAGCGCTGGGCCACCCGGGTCAGGCGCTCGACGTCGCGCTTCATCTCGTCCAGGGTCTCCGCGAAGTCGGCCCGCGGCAGCCGGACCTCCTCGCCTTGGGCCTCGCCGTGCGAGCGCAGCAGCTCGATCCAGCCCAGCAGCGCCGAGAGCGGCGTGCCCAGCTGGTGGGCGGTCTCGCGCGCCATGCCCACCCAGATCGAGCGCTTCTCGGCCTGGCGGATGCCGGTGAGCCCCCAGAAGCCGAGCGAGATGAGCAGCACCAGCCCGCCGCCGGCGATGAACGGCATCCAGCGCAGCCGCTCGAGCGCGTCCGGCTCGCCGTAGTGGACCGCGCCCAGGGTGAGGTCGGTGCCGGGCTGGCGCATCGGGATGGGCGGGTTGCGCCGGTCCATCTCGAACGCGCGGGCGCGCACCCGCTCCAGCCGCGCCCGCATCACCGGCGCGATCGGCAGCCCCAGGGTGAGGCTGTCGATCGAGGCGCTGTCCACCGAGGCCGGGTCGATGCCGACGGCGCGCCACGCGCGCGGGATGCCGCCATTGTCGGTGATGACGATCGGGAAGTCGACGTTGTCGACCAGCTCGCGGATGATGGCGTGGAGCGCCGGATCCGTGGCGGCCGGGAACGAGGCCTGGGCGCAGAACCGCGCCAGCACGCGCGAGGACGTGGCGACCTCGCGCGAGAGGCCGTTGACCATCTGGTAGGTGAACAGGAACACGCCCGCCACCAGCAGGCTGCTCACCAGGAACAGGTAGGCCTGGAGGAGCTGGGGTCCGCTGATGCGCGCCGGCGGCCGCGGCGCCGGGACGTCGCCCGGGGCCCGGGCGCGGCCGGTCGGATCGTGGGCGGGCGGCACGGTCTCAACCTGGACTATTCATGAACCGCGAGCCGAGGAAGCGAGACGGGGGCCGGCCGCAAGGCGCGGACTCGGGCCGCACCGCAGACGTGTCGAGAGACACGTCGAGGAGCGCCCCGGGTCCGCAACGCCGCGGACGGCCGGCGGATCGCTTTCGTAGGCCGCGGGCTCATCAATAGTCCAGGTTAAGCCTCGGGCTTGAGCTCGTCCAGGCCGCCCAGGTACGGGCGGAGCGCCTGCGGGATGCGCACGCCCCCGGCCGCGGTCTGGTGGTTCTCGAGCAGCGTGGCGTAGGTGCGCGGCAGCGCCAGCCCCGAGGCGTTGAGCGTGTGCGGGAACTCCGACTTGGCCCCGACCTCGCGGCGGAAGCGCAGGCCCATCCGCCGCGCCTGGAAGTCCTCGAAGGTCGAGCACGACGAGCACTCGAGCCAGGTGCCGGTGCCGGGCGACCAGACCTCGAAGTCGTAGCATTTGGCGGCGGCGAAGCTCATGTCGCCGCTGCACAGGAGCTGCACGCGGTAGGGCAGCTCGAGCGCCTCCAGGATGTCGCTGACGTCGCGGGCCAGCCGCTCGTGCTCGTCGTAGCCGGTCTCGGGCGGGACGATCTTGACCAGCTCGACCTTGTCGAACTGGTGCACGCGCACCATGCCGCGCGTGTCCTTGCCGTAGGCGCCCGCCTCGCGGCGATACGACGCGCAGCAGGCGGTCAGGTTGCGCGGCAGCATGCCCGGCCCGAGGATCTCCTCGCGGTAGATGTTGGTGACCGGCACCTCGGCGGTGGGGTTGAGGAACAGGTCGTCCTCGCCCATGAGGTACATGTCGCCCTCGAGCTTGGGGAGCTGGCCGGTCCCGAACAGCGCCGCCCGGCGCACGACGTGCGGCGGCGACACCTCGGTGTAGCCATGGCGCGTGGTGTGGAAGTCGAGCATGAAGTTGATGAGCGCGCGCTCCAGTCGCGCCCCGCGCCCGGTGAACAGCAGGAAGCCGGAGCCGGCGATCTTGGCCGCGCGGTCGAAGTCGAGCAGGCCAAGGCCGGTGGCGAGCTCCCAGTGCGGCTTGGGGGTGACGTCGAACCGCGGCGGCTCGCCCCACGAGCGGAGGGTCTGATTCTGCTCGGGGCCGCTCCCGGGCGGCACCGAGGGGTGCGGCAGGTTGGGGATCCAGGCGGCGAGGGCCTCGCCCTCCTCCTCGAGCGTCTTGAGCTCGGTGTCGAGCACCTTGATGCGCTCGCCCACCTCGCGCATGGTGGCGATGTCGGCGCTCGCGTCCCCGCCGCGCTTCTTGACCGCGGCGATCGCCTCGCTGGCCGCGTTGCGGTTCGCCTTGAGCTGCTCGGTCTCGTGGAGCACGGCGAGCCGGCGCTCCTCCAGGGCGTAGAAGCGCGCGAGGTCCACGCTCATGCCCTTGAGGGCGACGCCGGCCTCGACCTTGTCGCGGTGCTGTCTCAGGAACTTGGGATCGTGCATGGCTCCCTCGCCGCGGGCGGCAGGCGCCGGATCACCGTCGCGACAGCGCCCGGGCGCGGGCGTAGGCGGCCCGCGCATCCTCGTCGCGTCCGAGCTTGGACAACGCCATCCCCAGCCCGTAGTAGGCGGCCGGGTCGTCCTTCTTGATCACCGCCGCCGCCGCGTACCGCCGCGCCGCCAGCCCGAAGTCACCGGCGACGAACGCCTGGTTGCCCGACTCGATGAGCAGCTGGGCCCGCGCCTGAGGGTCGGCCGCCGAGTTGGGCGTCGGGTTGGGCGTCGGGTTGGGCGTCGAGTGACGGCCGCAGCCGCCGCAGAGCACCACCGCGAGCCCGATCGTCGCCAGCGCCAGCACCCGCGCCCGCATCGCGCCCCCTCCCGCATCCCGCCGCCATGATGCACCGGCCCGCCTCGCCGCGTCGGCCGAACGGCCCGCGTTCATGCCGGCTCGTCCGTCACCGCCTCGACGATCTCCCGCGCGCCGCGCTCCAGCATCCGCACCGCCAGCTTCACGCCGAGGGTCTCGGCCTGGGCCGCGGGGCCTTCGATCTCGTCGCGCACCACCTCGAGGCCGTCCGGGCTCACGATCACCGCCTCCATCACCAGATGGCCCTCGACGATGTTGGCCAGGGCGCCGGCCGGCAGGTCGTCGCCGCCGGGCAGCTCGTTGAGCCACGCCCGCTCGGCGAGCACGGCGCGATGCGCGTCCGGGTCGTCCAGACACTTGAGCGCGGCGATGACGTCCTTGCGCGCGGCCAAGGTCTCCAGTCCCAGCGCGCCCTGTCCGGGGGTCGGGATGCAGACCTCGGTGGTGAAGATCTCGCTCACGCGGTCGTGCCAGCCGAGGCGCTCGGCGTCGGTCGCCGCCATGACCAGCCCCTCGAACTGACCGTCCTCGAGCTGCTTCCAGTGGGTCTCGAGGCTGCCGCGGGCCGCCAGGGTCCTGAGATCCTCCCGGTAGGCGAGCACCTGGGCGCGACGGAGCGCGGTCGAGCTGCCCACGCGTTCGCCCGCCTCCAGCTCGTCGAGGATGCGGCCGTCGCGGCTCAGGAAGACCTCGAACGGATGGCGGCGGCGGGGCACGGCGGCCAGCAGCAGGCTATCGCGACGCACCAGGGGCAAGTCGGGCAGGTCGTGCAGCGCCGCGTCCACCCGGCCTTCGACCAGGGCCGCCTCCAGGTCGCGGGTGAAGCCGGGGGCCGACGACGCGCCGTCGTGCACGTGGTCGCCGCTGCCGGCGATCTTGACCACCTCGATCTCGAGACTGGGGTGGGCGCCGGTGATGGCTTCGACCACCTCGTCGGCGAGCCGAAGCGCCAGGCGGTTGGCGCGCACGCCGATCCGCAGCTTATTGGGCAGGGTCATCGTCTCTTGGGTCCCCTCGGGAATGGACGCGCACTATGCGTCACGCCGCGCGCGGCCCGCAAGGGCGAACCCCGGCGCGACGGCGCGCGCGTCGGGCGGCGTGCCCAGCAAAGGGACCCGTGGGGCGCACGGGCCCCCGCGAGGGGTTAGGACTTCTTGGCCGCCGCCTTCGCCTTCGTCTTGCCGGTCTTGCGCGCCGCCTTCTTCGCGGTCTTGCGCGCCGACACCTTGCGCGCGCTCGTCCGCCGCGCCGCCGGCTTCGCCTTGGGCTTCGCGGCCTTCGGGCGGGCCGCCGTGACCGGCGCGGCCGCGGCGACCGCCGGGTCCGCCGCGACGGCGAGCTTGAGCGCCGGCGCCCGGTGGATCGAGATGCCGAGCGGTCGCAGCAGCGAGGCGACCTGCTCGGACGGCTGCGCCCCCTTCGAGATCCACGACTCGACCCGGTCCTTGTGCACGACCAGCTCGTACGGCGTCGTCAGCGGGTTGTAGTGCCCGAGGATCTCGAGGAACCGCCCGTCGCGCTGGCGCCGCGAATCCGCCGCCACCATCCGGTAAAAGGGCCGCTTCTTGGCACCGGCCCGCATCAGTCGAATGACCACCGACATGTGTGTGATTCCTCCTCCAGGGTCTACGTCGCCCGGCCCTTCGGGTCCGGGACCTGCCGTGCTACCGCATCCGCCCGCGCAGGCCGGCCAGGCCGCGCGGACCGTGGCGCAGGCGCTTCATGAGCGTCCTCGCCTGATCGAAATCCTTGAGCAGCCGGTTGACGTCGCTCACCGAGCTGCCGCTGCCCGCCGCGATCCGCCGCCGCCGGCTGCCGTCGATCACGCGCGGCTGGCGGCGTTCCTTCACCGTCATGCTCTGCATGATCGCCTCGTAGCGCCGCAGGCGAGCCGAATCCGGTGCCGCCTCCGCCAGCGCCGCCTTGGGCATGCCGGGCAGCATCTTCATGATCTCCTCGATCGGCCCCAGCTTCTTCATCTGCTGCAGCTGCTCGAGGAAATCCTCCAGCGTGAAGTCCGCCTTGCGCGCCCGCGCCTCGAGGCGCGCCACGTCGCGCGCGTCCACGGCGGCCCGCGCCTTCTCCACCAGCCCGAGCACGTCGCCCATCCCCAGGATGCGGCCGGCGAGGCGGTCGGGGTGGAACACCTCCAGCCCGTCCAGCTTCTCGCCCACGCCCATGAACAGGATGGGCTTGCCCGTCACCTGCCGCAGCGACAGCGCGGCCCCGCCGCGCGCATCGCCGTCCATCTTCGTCAGCACCAGCCCGTCCACCCCCACCTGCTCGGTGAAGGCCTGCCCGATGCGCACCGCCTCCTGGCCGGTCATGCCGTCCACGACCAGCAGCACCTGATGCGCGCGGCTGGCGCGCTTGAGCGCCTGGAGCTCGCCCATCAGCTCGGCGTCGATGTGCAGCCGGCCGGCGGTGTCGAGCACCAGGAAATCGAAGCCGCGGCGACGCCCCTCGGCGAGGGCGCCCGTCGCGATCTCGACCGGCGCCGTTCCGTCCGGCGCCCGCCAGAAGCCGGCCCCGGCCTGTGCCGCCACCCGTTCCAACTGGTCGATCGCCGCCGGGCGATACACGTCGGCGCTCGCGAGCAGCGTGCGCTTGTCGCGCGCCTTGAGCCACAGGCTCAACTTCCCGGCGAAGGTCGTCTTGCCCGAGCCCTGTAGGCCGGCGAGCAGGACCACCGTCGGCAGGTGCGGCGAGCCGGCGAGCGTGACCGGGCTCTTCCCGAGCAGGCTCTCCAGCTCTTCGCGGACGATCCCCACGACCTGCTGGCCGGGAGTCAGACTCCGCAACACCTCCTCGCCCACGGCCCGGGCCTCGACGCGGGCGACAAAATCCCGCGCGACAGCGACTTGGACATCCGCTTCGAGGAGCGCGCGGCGCACATCTCGAAGGCTCTCACGGACGTTCTCGGGGGTGAGCCGGGCTTGGCCCGTCAGCTTCTTGAACACCCCTTGGAGTCGGTCGCTAAGCGCTTCGAACACGGGTCCTTTCCGTCTGGCGAAGCGGGCATACTAGCACACGCTTGGAGGCCCGGATAGGCCGGAGTGCAGCCTGCGGCGGGCGGCCACCTGAGGAAGGTCACGGAGTCGTTTTTCATGCCTAAACCGTTGCGGTCTTGGACGATGTGGCAGGCGGCGTCCGGCTAGGCCAAGGCGACCGGCAGGTGTCGTCTCGTCTGCAGACGTGCTCGTACACGCTAAGCCGTTTCCAATAAACAGAATACGAATGCCGCGGCCTGGTCGGAGGCTCGGCTCCGGAGACTGGCGGCCCCAAGGTCCAAGGCGGCCGTCCGACCGCGGTCGCCTCGCCGCGGCGACGGCCGTGACGGCCGCGGGGAGCCGCGCCACGGTCACGCGATCGCCTGCCTCAGCGCCGCCAGTGCCGCGCTCGGGTCGCTCTGCCCGTAGATCGCGTGGCCGGCGACGAACACCTCCGCCCCCACCTCGCGGCACCGCCGCCCGGTTTC
Organism: Candidatus Eiseniibacteriota bacterium; assembly: GCA_005893365.1. GTDB lineage: Bacteria > Eisenbacteria > RBG-16-71-46 > RBG-16-71-46 > RBG-16-71-46 > WS-11. Next base: position 11,262 of record VBPB01000107.1, on the reverse strand, counting down.
GGGCGCGATGCCGCCGTCCACCTCGATCAGATAGCGGGCGCCGTGGGTCGTGCGCCACGCGGCGGCGGCCCGGATCTTCTCGATCATCCCGGGCATGAACGCCTGCCCGCCGAACCCCGGCTCGACGGTCATCACCAGCAATAGATCTAGCTCGGCGAGCCAGCGCTCGGCCTGGGCCAGCGGCGTGTCGGGCTTGAGCGCCAGCCCCGCGCGCGCCCCGCCGGCCCGCACCGCGGCCAGGGTGGCGCCGGGGTCGTGGCAGGCCTCGAGGTGCACGGTGATCTGATCGGCGCCGGCGCGCCGGAACTCGGGCACGAGCGTCACCGGATCCTCGATCATGAGGTGCGTGTCGACCAGGGCGGTGGTGAAGCGGCGCACCGCCCCCACCACCAGCGGCCCGAAGGTGAGGTTGGGCACGAAGTGGTTGTCCATGACGTCGCAGTGCACCCAGTCGCGCGCGGGGTCGGCGATGGCCACCGCCTCGGCGAGGCGGGCGAAGTCGGCCGACAGGATGCTGGCAGCGGCGATCGGCGGCGTGAGCGGATGGGTGGCCAGGAGAACCTCCTCAGCGGATCATGCGCCCGGCGGCGAGCAGCCGGATCACCGTCTCGCGGGTGATGCGCGAGCCCGCCGGCGGCTCCTGCGAGACGATGGTGCCGACCGCGGGGGCGGCGGGCGGCATCTCGACGCGCAGCCCCAGCGCGTCCAGCTGCCGGCGCACGCCGGTGATCTCGCGGCCGATCAGGTCGGGCATCACGAAGCTCTCCTCGCCCGGGCCGGTCGAGACCAGCAGGTGGACCGGCGTGTCGCGCTGCAGGACCGCCTCGGGGCCGGGGTCGGACCCGATGACCAGCCCCTCGCCCGCCTCGTCGGACGGCGCGTGGACCACGGTGCCCGGCCTAAGCCCCGCGCGCCCGATCAGCAGCCGGGCGCTGCGCACGGATTCGCCCGACAGCTCGGGCACCGAGCTGAACTCCTCGCCCAGGCTCACCATGACCGAGACGCGCTTGCGCCCGCGCACGGCGATGCCCGCCTCGGGGTCCTGCGACAGCACGAAGCCGCGCGGCACCGACGGATCGAACCGCTCGCCGGCGCGCGAGAGCTGGAGGCCGAGCGGGCGCAGCGTGCGCTCGGCCTGGGCGAGCGTGAGGTTGCCGAGGTCGGGCACGGTGACCTCGCTCCCGACGCCGTGGATCAGGCGCGGCATCACGAGGCTGTTGAACACGAACATCCCGGTCACGAACGCGAGCAGGGCGAAGCCGGCGATCGTCACCGCGGCGCGCACCCGGCGCCGCGGCGGCCGCGCCGGCTCGACCGTGGCGGCGGGCTCGCCCGCCTGGCCGACCGGGATCTCGCCGGCCTCGGCCGGCGCGGGCTCGACCTCGATCGGGATGGTCACCGCGGCGGAGGGCTCCGCGGCCGCCGCCGACTCGATCGCTCCTCCCTCGCGCGCGACGGCTTGGACCGCCCGCGGGTAGCGGGTCCGGAGCCGCCGGCGCGCGCTCACGTGCGGCGGAAGCGGGCCGCGAACGCGCCGTCGCAGCCGTGCACGTGCGGGGTGAGCCGCATGAATCCGTGCTCGTCCAGCACCTCGTCCGGCAGCAGGCCGGTGGCGCTCTCCAGCACGAACTGCGGGTTCTGGTCCAGGAAGTCCTCGACCACCTCGGTGGTCTCCTCGGGCTCGAACGAGCAGACGCTGTAGACCAGCACGCCGCCGGGACGCGCGCGCCGGCCGCCGGCGACCAGCAGGTCGAGCTGGATCGGCGGCATCTCCTCGAGCATCTCCGGCCCCTTGCGCCAGCGCGCATCGGCGCGGCGCGCCAGCACGCCGAGCCCGGTGCAGGGCGCGTCCACCAGCACGCGGTCGAAGGGCATCGGGAAGGTGTAGGTGCGGCCGTCGCCCTGGACCACGTGGACCGAGTGGGTCCCGAGCCGCGTCACCGTGTTCTGGAGGGCTAGGACCCGCGCCTCGTTGCGCTCCATCGCCCAGACCTCGCCCTCGTCGCCCATCATCTCGGCCAGGTGCGTGCACTTGCCGCCGGGGGCCGCGCACAGGTCGAGGACGCGCTCGTGCGTCTGCGCCGCCACCAGCCGCGAGACCAGGGCCTCGCTCTCGTCCTGGGCCGTGCACAGGCCCTGCTTGAAGGCGTTGAGCCGGCCGGGCGCGTGGTGGCCCTCGATCCACAGGAGATCCGGCGAGAACCGCGCGGGGGTCGTGGCCACGCCTTCGGTGGCGAGCCGCTCGATCAACTGCTCGCGCGTGCCGCGCAGCGTGTTGACCCGAAGGCCCACCGGGACCGGGCGGTTGTCGGCCATGAGCAGGGCCCGGGTGGCCGCGACGCCGAAGCGCGCGAGCCAGCGCTCGGTGAGCCAGACCGGGTGCGAGCCCCAGGCGGCCAGCGATGCCACGTCGTCGCCCTCGGGCAGCGTGATCGTGTCCTTCTCCTCGGCGAGCCGCCGCAGCACGCTGTTGACGAGCCCCGCCGTGCCGGGGTGTCCGTACTGGTTCGCCAGCTTCACCGATTCGTCCACCGCCGCGTGCACCGGCACGCGGTCGAGGAACAGGATCTGGTAGGCGCCCATGCGCAGGATGTTCTTGATCCACGGCTGGACCTGCGAGAGGCCGATGTGGACCAGCCGGTCGAGCACCCAGTCGAGCCGGCCGCGCCAGCGCAGCGTGCCCTTGACCAGCTCGTGCACCAGCGCCTCGTCGCGCGGGTCCTGGTTGGGCAACCGGTGGGCCCCGTCCAGCAGCCGGTCGCTGAAGGCGCTGCGCGTGTCGGCGGCGTGCAGGATCTTGAGTGCCGCCTCGCGCGGGTTGGCGGGCAGCGCCTCCTGCTCCTCCATCTCGGGCAGCCCCGCGGGCACGGCGGGTCGCGCGGGCGGGCTCGGGTTGGTCCGCCAGCGCGGGCCCCCGCGCCCGTCGGGCCGGCCGTTGCGCCGCCCGTCGGCCGCGTTCGGCCGCCCGCGGCGCGCCTCGGGATAGATCGGCCGCGAGCGGTTCTCGGCGTACGCCTGCCCCTCGGGCTGGACGCGCGGCGGACGCGCGGCGCGCGGGCCGCGATTGTCGCGGGGGCCGCGGCTGTCGCGGGGGCCGCGGTTGTCGCGGGGGCCGCGGCTGTCGCGAGCCGCACGAGCGTCGCGGGGGCCTCGGCTGTCGCCGGGGCCACGACGCTCGCCCGACGCGCGCTCGCGCGGACCACTCCCGGACCCACTCGGGCCCGCGGGCGGGCGGCGCCGGCCGCGACGATCCCGGCCGCCGCCGCCGCCACCGGATCGCATCGGACGTGAGGCGTCCGCGGGACCCCGTGACGCCGGGGGCCCGGACGATCGGGTCGGGTCGGGCGCTCCCGGTGCGCCCGGGTCGCGCGGCGTCTCGTTCACGCGTGCGCCTCCTTCTCGACCGCCAGCCGGTCGCCGGCCTCGAGGCGCGCGCCGCGCGCCCACTCCGCGGCGGCCAGGTCGCCGCGCCCTTCGGGGCGCACGGTGACGAGCCTCAGCGCCCCCGGGGCGCACGCCACCACCACCGCGTCGCGCCCCGCTTCGAGCACCGTGCCCGGCACGGCGCCGGTCGGCATGCGGTGACGCGGCTCGGTGCGCACCAGCAGCAGGTGTCTTTCCTTGAAGGCGGTGGTCGCACCCGGCCACGGCGTCACCGCGCGCTGATGGTTCCACACGGTCTCGACGTCCAGCGACCAGTCCACGATGCCGCCGGCCTTGGTGAGCTTCTTCGCGTAGGAGCCGGCGGTCCGGTCCTGGGGATGGCGCGGCGCGCGGCCGGCGTGGGCGAGGATCAGGCTCTCGGCCAGCAACGGGCCGCCCGCCTCGGCGAGCCGGACCGCGAGCGTGCCCGCGTCGTCTTGGGGGGCGATCGCCACCCAGCGCTGGAGCACCAGGTCGCCGGTATCGATGCCCTCGTCCATCCACAGCGTGGTGACCCCGGTCCCGAGGCGGCCGTCCCAGAGCGCCCGCTGCACCGGCGAGGCGCCGCGGTAGTCCGGCAGGAGCGAGCCGTGCAGGTTGATCGCCCCGAGTCGCGGCAGGGCCAGCAGCGCCGGCGAGAGGATGGCGCCGAAGGCCACCACCGCGAACAGGTCGGCGGCCAGGGCGCTCAACCCCGAGCGCGACGTCGCGTCGTTCACGTCCTCGGGTTTCAAGACTGGCACGCCGAGCGGCTCGGCGACGCGCGCCACCACCGAGGCGGCGAGCGTCTGCCCGCGGCCGCGTGGGCGGTCGGGCTGGGTCACGACCGCCGCCAGCTCGCAGGAGGCCGCCACCGCCCGCAGGGCCGGCACGGCGAAGTCCGGCGTGCCCATGAACACGACGCGCGGGCGGCTCAGGGCCGGCTCCCGGGGACGGGCGGACGGAAGTCCTGGGGCAGCTCGCCGCGGGCCAGCTCCTCCAGCCGGCCGCGCAGGAACGCGCGCTTGAGCGGCGAGAGGCGATCCACGAACAGCACGCCGTCCAGGTGATCCACCTCGTGCTGGAGCGCGCGCGCCAGGTAGCCCTCGGCCATGAACTCCACCGGCTTCCCCCACTCGTCGAGGGCGCGGGCGCGCAGGCGCCTCGCGCGCCGCACCTCCTCGTAGATGCCCGGGATCGACAGGCACCCCTCCTCGCCGTCCTGGCTCCCCGAGCGCTGGTCCAGCACCGGGTTGATGAGCACGTGCTGGGCTGCAGCACGCCCACCTGGTTCCCGGCCAGGCCCACGCCGTGGTAGGCGCGCATGGTGTCGCGCATGTCGGCGACCAGCTCGCGCATCGTGTCGTCCACCTCCGCCACCACGCGCGCCTTCTGCCGCAGCACCGGGTCGCCGTAGAGGCGCACCGCCCGCACCGGCATCAGCCCGCGTTCTCCACCAGGACCTGGAGGATCGCGCTCTTGACGAATTCCGCCTTGACGTCCTCCTTCTGCCCCTCGGCGATCCGCAGCACCACCTTGGTATCGTCCACGCCCAGCACCGTGCCGTACATCCCGCCGGTGGTGAGGACGCGGTCGCCCTTCTTGAGCGCGCGGATCATCTGCTCCTGCTTCTTCTTCTGCTGCTGCTGCGGGCGGATCAGGAAGAAGTACAGGATCACGAAGATCGGCACGAACTGCAGCAGGGTCAGCAGCATGCCGACCCGCGGATCGCTCGGGGTCGTGCTCCCGCCGGCGGTCTGCGCCAGCGCATCGCTCCACATCATCGCGCTCCTTGGCTAAAGGTCGAGTGGCTCGCCCACTCCGGTCCCGCCGGTCGCCGGCGCCAGCGTGGCGCGGCTCCGGAACTTGTCGAGGAACGCCGCGCGGAAGGCCGCGTAGCGCCCGTCCAGCACCGCCGCGCGCGACGCGCGCGCGAGGCTCACCATGTGATGCACCGCGTGCAGCGACGCCAGCCGCATGCCGAGCAGCTCCCCGGCCGCGAACAGGTGCCGCAGGTACGCGCGCGAGAACCGCGCGCACGTGTAGCAGCCGCACTCCGCGTCGAGCGGTCGCTCGTCGGTCGCATAGGCCGCGTTCTTCACCACCAGCCGGCCGGTCGAGATGAAGACCGTGCCGCGCCGCGCATTCCGCGTCGGCAGCACGCAATCGAACATGTCCACGCCCCGGGCCACCGACTCGACCAGGTCCACCGGATGCCCGACGCCCATGAGATAGCGCGGCCGGTCGGCGGGGAAGCGCGCGCAATCGCGCTCCACCATCTCGAGCCCGAGCGAGCGGCCCTCGCCCACCCACAACCCTCCCAACGCCCAGCCATCGAACGCGTGCCGCGACAGGCCTTCGAAGCAGCGCTGCCGCTGGTTCGCGTCCACCCCGCCCTGCACGATGCCGAACAGCGCCATCCCGCCCGATCCCGCCGCCCGCAGCCGCTCGCGCTCCGCGATCCCGCGCGCGGCCCAGGCCAGCGTGCGATCCACCGCCTTAACCACCGCGGCGTCCTCGGCCGGCATCTCCACCAGCTCGTCGAGCGACATCGCGATGTCGCTGCCGAGCCCGTCCTGGATGCGGACCGCGTCCTCGGGCGTGAGCAGGTGCCGGCTTCCGTCCAGGTGCGACCGGAACTCCACCCCGTGATCGCCGACCTTGCGCAGCTCGGACAGGCTCATCACCTGGAACCCGCCGCTGTCGGTCAGGATCGCCCCCGGCCATCCCATGAAGCGGTGCAGCCCGCCCATGCGGCGCACCGTCTCCACCCCGGGGCGGAGGTACAGGTGATACGTGTTCGCCAGCAGGATGTCGGCGCCCGCGGCACGCAGCTCGTCGGGCGTCAGGGTCTTGACCGAACCGGCGGTGCCGACCGGCATGAAGGCCGGGGTGAGCACCTCGCCGTGCGCGGTCGTGAATCGCCCCGCGCGGGCCGCACTCGTCGGATCGGTCGCTTCGAGTTGGAACTGGAAGGCCATCGAGAGCGGTCGCCGCCTGGCGGGTCGGATAAGGTTCGAGGCAGGACTCTAGGCGGCGGCGGCGGGCGGCGTCAAGCGGGGCGGGGAGCCGCGCCGCGCGTGGTCCTTAGGCCCGCGCCGGACGCGGCTCGCCCCGGCCGCCGAATCATCTTGAAACGCGGCCCCAGCGGCGGCATCGTTCCGGGCCGCGGGCGGCTGTCCGGGCTGCGGCCGTTCGTGCACCACAAGGCGGCCGCGGACACCCTGGCTCGAGCCCGACTCAGGAGGAACGATGACCCACACCGAGAAGCGAATGCTCCTGATGCTCGCTGCGTCCTGTCTCGCGCTGACCCCGCTCGCCGCCCGGGCGGACGAGGCGGGCGCGATGCCGATGCCCAAGGCCGGGCCGGAAGTGGCCGCGATCGCGCCGATCTTCGGCGTCGGCGCGGCCGCGTGGAAGGGCACGGTCGAGGCCGGGGCGATGGGGCCCGAATCGAAGCTCGGCGGCATGTGGTACGCGTGCGACGTCGAGGACACCTACGGCGTGGGCAAGGACGCCATGACCTGGAAGGGCCACATGGTGGTCGGCTACGACGTCAACGCCAAGGCGTACAAGGCGACGTGCGTGGACAACATGGGGACCCTGACCAACTTCGACGGCATGCTCGAGGGGACCAAGTTCACGCTGGTGACGCCGACCGAGGTCATGATGATGGGTCAGATGCTGAAGGACCGGCTGACCTGGGACATGGCCGATCCCAAGGCCATCAAGTTCACCGACGAGCACCAGGTGGGCGGCGGCGACTGGAAGCTGGTCGAGTCGTCGACCATGATGGCGACCGCGATGAAGCCGATGGCGGGGAAGAAGGCCGAGGCGACCGCCGCCAAGTAGCGCGGCGGCGATGCTGTCAGCGAGGGCCCGGGCCCAAGCCCGGGCCCTCATCGTCTAGGGGCCGACGCGCACGTTGACCTTGCCTCCATCGGCCCGCCGTCCATCCCCCGGCCCATGCCGCGGCCCATCATCATGCGGCGCATCATGCCGGGCATGCCCATCCCGCCGCGCGCGTCGTGCAGCGTCTTCTGCTGCGCGGGGGTCAGCAGGGCGCGCGCCTCGAGCATCGCCGCGATGCGCGCCTTCTCGAGCGACGCCCTGAGGCCGGCGATCTTGTCGACCTGGGCATCGAGCTGGCGCTGATCCGGCCGGTCGGCGCGCATCAGCTTGTGCAGGTCGAGGGCGGCGAGCTCGAGGTCGGCCCGGATCGGGATCGCCCGCCGCGCCTGCCGCTCGCGGACCTCCGCGAGCTTGTCCTTCTGATCGGCGGTCAGGTTGAGCTTCGCGCGCAGGTCCCCCCTGCCGGCTTCACCTGGCCCCATGCGCGTCCGCGCGCCCATCCCCGGGCCGCCGTGCCCCGCACCGTGTCCCGGCGGGACCTCCGCCGCAAGCAGGTCGAGGCCCGCGTCGTCGTCCAGGTCGCCGGCGGCGGCGTCGGCGTCGGTCGCATGCGCGGCCTCGGGCGTGACGGTGATCTCGGCGTGCGCCGCCGGGCGCCGGGGGCCCGCGGGGGCGGCGGCGGCGAGGCCCGCCAGGGCCACGCCGAGCGTCGCGGCGGCCCACCACATCAAGGGTCTCGGACTCATGATCCTTCTCCTCTTGCTTCGGCCCGTCAGGTTAGCGCGAGTCCGGCATCGCGCCGCGCGACCAACGCGCGCGCCGCGCCCGCGCGAACCGCTCTTCCATCTGCTTCCAACGCTCGCGCTGGTCCGGATTCAGCTCGCGCTCGATCCACACGTGGACGCTCTCACGCACCGCGACCTGCTCGTGCCTCGCCCGGTCGAGGTCCGCCAGCACCCGCTGGTGCTGGTCGGGCGTCAGGGACAGCGTCTGGTCCATCTCGGTGAGCAGGCGCTCGCGCCCCCCCGGCCGGCCCGGCCCAGGGCCGCGCGCCATGCCGAACTCGGGCCGGCCGTGGAGCCGCGGCGCCACGAAGTGGACGAACAGCAGGCCGCCGATGAGCCCGACCGCGCAGCCGACGATGAACGCCGCCGCCGTGGCGATGACCAGCCCGCGGGAGCCGTTCATCGCCGCTCCCCGCTGTCGCGCACCGCCCCGTTCCCGGCGGGCGCCGCCGTGACCGCCGGCGGGGCGGCCTCGGCATCCCGCTCGGCCACCAGCGCGTCGCCGAGTGTGGCCTCCTCCTCCGGGGTCGTGAGCGAGGCCGCGACCGAGGTGGACGGCAGCATCGCGGTCGGGGCCCCCAGCATCAGCGTCGCGCCGGCCGCGACCACGAGCAGGGCGACCGAGGCCGCGAGGGCGGCCGGCCGCATCGCCCACGCCAGCAGCGCGGGCAGGCGGCGGCGCGACTCGAGGCGCGCCCGCACGCGGGTCCACAGCGCCGGATCGGCGTCGGCGCGCACCGTTTGGAGCAGCCGCGTCAGCCGGGGATCGTCGTCGCCAGGATCGAACGTCATCGCACCCTCACCCTTCGGCTAATGGCTTGAGCGCCTCGCGCAGGGACGCGCGCGCGCGGAACAGTCTCGACTTGATGGCCGCCACACTCACCCCCAGCGTCTCCGCGGCCTCCTCGTAACTCAGTCCCAGCCGGTCGCGCAGCACCACCGCTTCGCGCTGCTCGGGCGGCAGGGCATCGATCGCCCGCTCCAGCACGACCAGCAGCCGGGCCTGGTCGATGCCCTCGTCCCAGCTCGCGAGCGGCTCGCTCCTGAGCCCCGCCTCGGCGATCGGGTCGAAGTCCTCGGGCCGGCCGGCGGTGAAGCGCCGGCGGCGCAGCAGGTCGCGGCAGCGGTTGGCGACGATGCGCAGCACCCAGGTGCGCAGCCCGCGCGTGCCCCGGAAGCCGGTCGCCGCATCGCGCACCTTGAGGAGAGCGTCCTCCACCACGTCGGCGGCCTCGTCGGCGTCGCGGAGCATGGTGCGCGCGAGCGTGGTCATCGCTCCTCCCAACTCCCGGTACAGCTCGCCCAGGGCGTCCAGGTCGCGCGCGCGCAGGCGGGCGATGAGGTCTTCTTCATTCGAGAATCCCAGGCGGCTCTCCGTGTTCAGCAAAGGGACGAACGGCGGGGCCCCAAGTTGCGCCACCGCCGCACCGGCCCGGCGGCGCCGCTGCAGGATGCACGAGCGTGGCGGCCGGCGCCACGGCCCCGGGGAACCGCTTGCGTCCCCAAGGCCCCCTCCCTAGATTCCCCCCTCCGGCTTTCCCAGTCGTCATGCGCGGAGGGATGGTGGCCGTCAAGGGGATCGGGGTCGACGTGGTCAAGGTGGAGCGGCTGGTGGAGTCGCTGGGGCGCTTCGGCGAGCGCATGGAGAAGCGGCTCTTCACCGAGGGCGAGCTCGAGTACTGCCGCCGCCACAAGGACCCGCTCCCCCACCTGGCCGCCCGGTTCGCCGCCAAGGAAGCCGCGTTCAAGGCCATCGGCACCGGCCTCTCCGGCGGCGTCGGCTGGAAGCAGGCCGAGGTCATCCAGCCCGGCGGCCAGCAGCCCAAGCTGCGCTTCTCGGGGGTCGCGCTCGAGCGCTTCCAGGCCCTCGGCGCCACCGACAGCCACCTCACGCTCTCGCACGCGCCCAGGAAGCAGGCGGCCGCGAAGGCGCCCGCCCGTAAGTCGAAGGGGCCGGCGCGCAAGCCGGCACGCAAGCCGGCGCGCGCGGTCGCAGGCCGGGCGCGGGCCGTCCGACGACGTGGAGCGCCAAGCGACGGGCCGCGCCGAGGCGGGCGCGGCGCTGCCCGCCCCGCGACCGCGCCGCCTCGCGTCCGGCGCGCGCGCGTCACGGCGGCGCGCTTCCGCCGCGTGCTGATCGCCAACCGCGGCGAGATCGCCGTCCGCGTCATCCGCACGCTGCGCGAGCTCGACATCACCTCGATCGCGCTCTTCAGCGAGCCCGACCGCGCCTCGCTCCACGTGCTGACGGCCGACGAGGCGTATCCCATCGGCCCCGGCCCCTCGCGCGAGAGCTACCTCCATCTCGAGCGCGTGATCGGGACCGCCAAGCGCGTGCGCGCCGACGCCATCCATCCCGGCTACGGATTCTTCGCCGAGAACGCCGGCTTCGCCGCCGCCTGCGAGGCGGCCGGCATCGCCTTCATCGGCCCAAGGCCCGCCACCATCGCGGCCCTCGGCGACAAGCTGGCGGCCCGGGATGCCGCGCGCGCGGCCAAGGTGCCGATGGTGCCCGGAACCCCCGGCACCGTGGACTCGCTCGCTCAAGCCCAGGCCGCGGCCAAGGCCATCGGGTTCCCGCTCATGCTCAAGGCGGCGGCCGGCGGCGGCGGCAAGGGCATGCGCGTGGTGCGCCGGGCCTCGGATCTCGCGGCCGCCTGGGAGCTGACCCGCGGCGAGGCGGCCGCCGCGTTCGGCGACGCCCGCATGTACGTGGAGCGGGCGATCGAGCGGCCGCGCCACGTCGAGGCGCAGATCGTCGCCGACGGACACGGCCGCGTCGCATTCCTGGGCGAGCGCGAGTGCTCGATCCAGCGGCGGCACCAGAAGCTGCTCGAGGAGACCCCGTCGCCGGCCTTCGACGCCAAGACGCGTGCCGCCTTCGGCGAGGCGGCCTGCCGGGTCGCGAAGCAGGTCGGCTACCTCAACGCCGGCACGGTCGAGTTCATCCTCGACGAGGACGGCCGCTTCTACTTCCTCGAGGTCAACACGCGACTCCAGGTGGAGCATCCGGTCACCGAGATGGTCACCGGGCTCGACCTGGTGGCCGAGCAGATCCGCATCGCCGAGGACGCCCCGCTCTCGTTCGGCGACCGGCCGCCCGAGCCGCGCGGCTGGTCGATGGAGGCGCGCATCGTCGCCGAGGACCCGCAGCGCGACTTCATGCCCTCGATCGGCCGCATCGAGCGCGTGCGCTTCCCGCAGGGCCCCGGGGTGCGCAACG
>VBPB01000306.1 GCA_005893365.1 Candidatus Eiseniibacteriota bacterium | reverse complement strand
CGCCGATGGCGCCCTTGGCCTCGGTTCGCGAGGCGTCCTTGACGTAGTTGATGTAGAGCGGGACGGCCACCGCCGCCAGGATGGCGACGATCACGATGACCACCATCAGCTCCATCAGGGTGAAGCCCTTCTGATTGCGCCTCATGGTTCTCTCTCCTCCACCGTTGGGGCTCTCCAAACGGTCATGACCGGCGCCATCCCTGCCCGGCTTCGTGCGGTCTCGTGCGACATCGATCGCGACACGCCGTCCGTGCGGCGCACCGCGAGGCTGCGTCAGTGCCCCAGCAGGCCCGAACGCATGGCCTGGCCGAGGTTGAAGATGGGCAGGTAGAGCGCCAGCAGCATGACGCCCACCAACCCGCCCAGCACCACGATGGCGATGGGCTCCACCAGCGAACTGAGCCCGTCCACCTGAGCGGTCACCCGCTGCTCGTAGAACTCGGCGGTCCGGGTCAGCATCTCGTCCAACTTGCCGGTCTCTTCCCCGGTCGCCGTCATCTGGACGAGCATCTCGGGGAAGACACCGGCATCGGTCATCGCCCGCGACAAGGGGTCACCCTCCTCGACGCGGGCGCGAACCTGCTCGATGCCTTGCTCCAACACCATGTTACCCGGCACGGGGCGCATCACTTTGAGGGCGTACAGGATCTGGGTCCCGCTCCCGGTCAGCATGCCCAACGTGCGGGCGAACTTGGTGACAGCATACATCCGAATCAGGGGCCCGAAGAGCGGCAAGTTGAACTTGGTCTGGTCGATCCAGAGCCGCCCCCGCTCGGTCTGGGCCAGGTAGGCGGCCACGATCGCCGCCACGATGGTCAAGCCCGTGACCAGCAATAGGTTACCCACGACGGCCTGGCTGATGCCCAGCAGGATGCGCGTCGGGAGCGGGAGGGGCACGCGGAACCGGCTGTAGATGCTCGTGAACATGGGGATGATCTTGACGACCATCGCCACCAGGATCAGCACCGCGAACGACAGGACGAAGGTGGGGTAGCGCAGCGCCGCCTGGACCTTGAGGCGCAGGGCCTCGGCGCTCTCCATGTAGGTGGCGCTCTGGTCCATGATCCGGTCCAGCGTGCCCGCCACCTCGCCGGTGTTGACCAGGCTCACGAACACCTCGTCGAACGCCCCGGGATGCTTGGCCAGGGCGCCCGAGAGCGTCTCGCCCTTCTGGACGTCGTCGGAGACCTTCTCGAGGATGGTGCTCAGCCGCGGGTCCTCGTGGTCGCGCGCGATCGAGCGCAGCGAGCGGACGAGCGGCAGGCCGGCGCTGATCATGGTCGAGAGCTGGCGGGCGAACAGGGCCACCGAGACCGGCTTCACCGAGGTGCGCCAGTGCTGGACCATCGCGTCGAGGCGCCGCCGCACCTCCCCGCGCGCGGCCGCCACACCCCCCGGGGCGCGGCTCTCGATGTAGACCGGGATCAGCTTCGAGTTCTCGAGCATGCGCAGCACCTCCTCCTCGGAGGCGGCGATCTCGATGCCCTCGTGGGCGCGCCCGCTCTCGTCGCGGGCTTTGTAGAAGTAGCTCGGCATCAGACGTGGTCCGCCAGCGTCGCCGACCGCACCTCGTCGATGGTCGTGACGCCCTCGAGGATCTTCCGGACGCCGTGCTTGCGCAGCGTCATCATCCCCTCGTTCATCGCCTTCTGCTTGATCTGGTCCTCGTTCAAGCCGTCCAGCACCATCCGCCGGATCGGGCGGGTCAGCTCGAGCACCTCGAACACGGCCGTGCGGCCGTGGTAGCCGGTGTTCTTGCAGGCGAGGCAGCCGCGCCCGCGCACCAGCGGGCGGCCCTGGAGGGCCGGCGCGTCCTCGCCCATGACCGCGAGCGCCTCGGGCGCCGGGATGTAGGTCTCCTTGCAGCGCTCGCACACCTTGCGCACCAGGCGCTGGGCCATGACCAGCGTCACCGCCGAGCCCACCAGGTAGCGGGGGACGCCCATGTCGATGAGCCGCGTGACGGTCCCGGGCGCGTCGTTGGCGTGGACGGTCGAGAGCACCAGGTGGCCGGTCAGGGCGCTCTTGACCGCGATGTCGGCGGTCTCGCTGTCGCGGATCTCGCCCACCATGATGACGTCCGGGTCCTGGCGCAGGATGGAGCGCAGCGCGCGCGAGAAGGTCATGCCGACCTTGTGGTTCGCGTGGACCTGGTTGACCGACTCGATGTGATACTCGATCGGGTCCTCGACCGTCACCAGGTTGCGGTGGACGGACTTGATCTCGTTGAGCCCCGAGTAGAGCGTGGTGGTCTTGCCGCTCCCGGTCGGTCCCGAGATGAGGATCATGCCGTAGGGCTCGTGGATGGCCCGCGAGAAGGCGGCGAGCAGCGCGCCGTCCAGGCCGACGTGGTTGATGTCGCGCGCGGTGGCGGTCTTGTCGAACAACCGCATGACCACCTTCTCGCCGTGCGACGTGGGGAGGGTGGAGACGCGGATGTCCACCTCGCGGTCGGGCAGGTGCACGGTGAGCCGGCCGTCCTGCGGCAGCAGCCGCACGGCGATGTCCATGTCGGAGAGCACCTTGATGCGCGAGGTGATCGCCATCTGGAGGTTCTTGGGCGGCTTCATCACCTCGTGCAGCAGGCCATCGATGCGGAACCGCACCGTCACGCGTTCGCGTGCGGGCTCGACGTGGATGTCGCTCGCGCGATCGTCGATGGCCTCGGCCAGCATGAGGTTGACGAGCCGCACCACCGGGGCGTCCTCGACCTGCGCCCGCAGGGTCGCGAGGTCCACCTCCTCGTTCTCGTCGCTGCCGGTCAGGTCGAGCGTGTCGAGGATCTCGCCCACCTTCTCGGAGGAGCGGATCTGCTGGTAGAACTCGTCCACCGCCTCGCGCACCTCGGTCGGACGGGCGATGCACACCCGCAGGGTGCAGCCGGTCAGCGCGCGCAGGTGGTCGAGCGAGACGACGTCGAGCGGGTCGCCCATGGCGACCTCGAGCGTCTCGCCGTCCTTCTTGAGGGCCAGGAGCCCGGACTGGCGGGCGAGGTGTTCGGGGATCAGGCGCACCGCGACCGGATCGGCCTGCGACAGACGGTCGGCGTTCGCCACCGGCAGCGCGAACTGGTGCGCCAGGATCTGGACCACGTCGCCCTCGTCGAGCAGGCCGAGGCGCACCAGGGTCTGGCCGAGCCGCTCGCGGGGATCGTTGCGCGACTTGAGCGCGTGGTC
>VBPB01000300.1:12363-12647 GCA_005893365.1 Candidatus Eiseniibacteriota bacterium | reverse complement strand
CCGCTCTCGCCCGACGAGGAGCTCGCGGCGAGCGGGTCGGTCGAGTACGTGCGGCGGACGCTGTCGGCGGAGGAGTACGACGAGCTGCTCACCTCATCCGACTGCGTGCTCCTGCCCTATCGCATCGAGCCCTACCGCGTGCGCACGTCGGGTGTGCTCGTGGAAGCCGCGCTCGCGGGCGTGCCGGCGATCGTCACCGCGGGCACGACGCTCGAAGAGGGCCTGCGCGCCTACGCGGCCGGGCTGGTCGCCGAAGACGGCAGCGCGCGCGACCTCGCCGACAA
>VBPB01000300.1:8857-12255 GCA_005893365.1 Candidatus Eiseniibacteriota bacterium | reverse complement strand
CTGCACTCGAACTTCATCGGCTTCTCGACGTTCAGCGCCTTGATCACACCGTTCTCGATGATCGCCGAGTAGCGCTGCGAGCGCGTGCCGAAGCCGATTCCCTTGCCGTCCATCTCGAGGCCCATCGCCTTCGCGAAGTCGGCATTGCCGTCGGCGAGCATCATCACCTTGTCGCCGGCGCCCCTGTCCTTGCCCCAGGCGTCCATCACGAACGCGTCGTTCACCGAGATACACGCGATCAGGTCGACGCCCTTCGCCTCGATGTCCTTGGCGTGGGCGATGAAGCCGGGCAGGTGCTGCATCGAGCAGGTCGGCGTGAACGCGCCGGGCACGGCGAACAGCACCGACTTCTTGCCCGCGAACAGCTCGCCGGTCGAGACGTCCTGCATCTTGCCGTCGACCATCGTCTTGATCTTCACGTCGGGAACCTTCTGGCCTACTGCGATCGGCATGGGGGAGTCCTTTCGAGTTGAGATGGAAGAATCAGTCTAGGCGACCTTGCGCGCGCCCACGAGCGCCGCGACCGCCTTCTCGAGCCCGTCGATCGAGAGATGGAACATCGGGAACACGCTCGCGATCGCCGCGGTCGTGCGCGTCGACGACCAGCTGCGCTCCGGATCGGGATTGAGCCAGACGCAGCGCTCGAAGTGGTCGGCGATCCGCTGCAGCCAGGCGATCCCCGGCGTCTCGGTCTCCTTGCGCGGATCGATGTTGCCGAACGAGCTCATCAGCTCGTGCGGGTGCATCGCGGCGTCGCCGACGATCGCCACCTTCCAGCGCTCGTCGAGCTGGCGGAACAGGTCGCCGGTGGGAACCGCCGAGCTGCGCAACAGGCGCGCGTCGCGGTAGACGTTCTCGTAGACGCAGTTGTGGAAGTAGTAGGCGCGGAACTCGCGCAGCCCGCGCGCGGCGTGCAGTCCGGTGAGCAGGCGCGAGACCGGCCGATGGTACGGTTCCATCGAGCCGCCGACGTCCATCAGCAGCAGGAGGCGCACGTTGTTCCGGCGCTCGGGCCGGAACACCAGCTCGATGTCGCCTGCGTTGCGGCACGTCTCGTCGACCGTCTCGTCGAGGTCGAGCTCGTCGGGCCGGCCCTGGCGGGTGAGCTGGCGCAGGCGCTTGAGCGCCACGACCGTGCCGCGCAGGTCGAGCGCCTCGTCGGTGCGGTAGTCGCGGAAGCGGCGCTCCTCGGCCACCTTCATCGCCGATTTGCGCTGGCCGGGCCCGCCGACGCGGATGCCAGTGGGGTGCTCGCCGCCGTGCCCGAACGGCGAGTGGCCGCCCGTGCCGATCCAGCGGCCGCCGCCGTCGTGGCGCTCGGTCTGGCGCTGCAGCGTCTCGAGGTAGCGGCGCAACAGCTCGTCGCGCGACAGCTCCTCGAGCATCGCGCGCTGCTCGTCGGTCAGCTCCTGAAAGTTCTTCGGGTCCGAGAGCCACTGCATGAGCTCGTCGGTCACCGAGAGCTCGCCCTCCACGCCGCGGAAGATCCGCGCGAACACGCGGTCGAAGGCGTCGAAGTAGGTCTCGCTCTTCACGAGGCAGGCGCGCGCGACGTGGTAGAAGCCGTCGAGCGACGACCCGTGCTGACCCATCGCGAGCGCGCGCATGAGCATCATCCACTCCTGGATCGCGACGGGGACGCCCTCGTCGCGCAGGCCGTAGAAGAGCTCGAAGAACATGGACTACTGCCGGAACTGCGGACCGAGGTCCGACCACTTGCGCGGCAGCGCGCCGCCGCCCTCCGAGTAGCGCGCGAGCGCGTCGGTGTCCTGCTCGGTCTTGAGCAGCGTGCCGATGAATGGCAGATGGGCTTCCACCTGCTTCTCGGTGATCCCCGAGCGCAGGAGCGCCGCGATCCAGTCGATCAGCTCCGAGGTCGACGGCTTCTTGCGCAGCTCGCTCTGGTTGCGCAGCCAGTAGAACTTGATCAGCACCTGGTCGAGCAACGTGGCGTCGAGGTTCGGGTGGTGGACGTCGACGATCTGCTTCATCAGCGGCACGTCGGGGAACTCGATGAAGTAGAACACGCAGCGGCGCAGGAACGCGTCGGGCAGCTCCTTCTCGTTGTTCGAGGTGATGATCACGACCGGCCGCTTCGCGGCGACGATCTCGTCACCGGTCTCGAGCACGGTGAAGCGCATCTCGTCGAGCTCGCGCAGGAGGTCGTTCGGGAACTCGACGTCGGCCTTGTCGACCTCGTCGATCAGCAGCACGTGGCGCTCCTGCGCCGCGAACACGCGGCCGAGCGGGCCGTGCTTGATGTAGCGGCGCACGTCCTTCACGTCGCCGTCGCCGAAGCGCGCGTCGTTGAGGCGCTGGATCGTGTCGTAGACGTAGAGCCCGTCGGCCGCCTTCGAGGTGCTCTTGATGTGCCACGACTCCATCGGCATCCCGAGGCCTTCGGCGACGTGGCGCGCGAGCAGCGTCTTGCCCGTGCCGGGCTCGCCCTTGAT
Organism: Candidatus Eiseniibacteriota bacterium; assembly: GCA_005893365.1. Classification (GTDB taxonomy): domain Bacteria; phylum Eisenbacteria; class RBG-16-71-46; order RBG-16-71-46; family RBG-16-71-46; genus WS-11. Next base: position 9,802 of record VBPB01000300.1, on the reverse strand, counting down.
GAGCAGCGGCCGCTCGAGCGCGATCGCGCAGTTGACCGCGTCGATCAGCGGCGCCGAGGCGATGTAGCCCTTCGTGCCCTGGAACTGGTGGAACGGCTGACGCGGCGCGGACGACATGGAGCTCCTTCGCGGGCCCGACGGGGCCGGAGGGGGACATTCGACGATTCGGCGCCCGCGCGCAAACGCGGAGGGATCCGGTTATCGTGGGGGCCGAGGCGAATTCCGGAGGCAGCGAGCGTGCGCCTGAACGAGGTGCGCCATGCCGAGCGCGGCGCTGCGCGGCCGCTCGACGGGGTGCGCGTGCTCGCGGTGGAGCAGATGCAGGCGCTGCCGTTCGCCACGCAGTTGCTCGTGCATCTGGGCGCCGACGTGGTGAAGGTCGAGCACCCGGTCCACGGCGAAGCTGGGCGCGGATCGCGGTTGGCGCAACAACCTCGGCAAGCGAAGCATCGGGATCGACATCAAGGTGCCGGCGGGCGCCGTGCTGTTGCGGCGTCTCGTGCCGCACTTCGACGTGCTCGCCGAGAACTTCAAGCCCGGCGCGATGGAGCGGATGGGGCTCGGTTATGCCGCGCTCGCGACTCTGCACCCGCCGCTCGTCTACGTCTCGGTCTCCGGCTTCGGACATCTGGCGCCGACGCCCTACGCCGACTGGCCCGCGTACGCCCCGGTCGCGGAGGCCATGGCGGGCGTGTACGAGCCGATCCGCCGGCCCGGCGAGCCGCCGCCGACCGTGGTGGCGGGCGCGCTCGGCGACAACGCGACCGGACTCTATGCGCTGATCGGAATGCTCGCGGCGCTGCGCCAGCGCGAGCGCACGGGGCGCGGCCAGCACGTGGACGTCGCGATGTTCGATGCGATGATCGCGATGACAGATCTGGTCCCGTTCATGTGGTCGGTCGGGGAGCCGCCGATCGCGGCGACGTCGGGACGTGTGGGGATCGT
>VBPB01000300.1:7179-8824 GCA_005893365.1 Candidatus Eiseniibacteriota bacterium | reverse complement strand
GGGCAGCCGGGCTGGTGCAGCGATCCGCGCTTCGCCACGCGCGAGGGTTGGGCCGACCACCGCGAGTCGGTGGTGCGCCCCGCGGTCGAGGCCTGGGCGCGCGACAAGACGAAGCTCGAGGCGTCGCGAGTCCTCGCGGAGCACGGAATTCCCGCCGGACCCAGCAACCACGCTCCCGATCTGTATCGCGATCCGCACGTGGCGGCGCGCGACATGTTGATCGAGGTGCCGCGCGTGGACGCGGCCGAGCCCATGCTCGTCCCGGGCAATCCCGTGAAGCTCTCGGGCGCACCCGAGGGCCCGGTCGCGCCGCTGCCGGGCCTCGGCGAGCATACCGAGGCGGTGCTGCGCGAGTCGCTCGCGCTCGACGACCGCGAGATCGAGGCGCTGCGCCGGGAAGGAGTGATCGGACCATGACTCAACGAACTCCGCTCACCGGCGACGAGCTCGCGCGCGCAGTCGCGGCGCTGCCCGGCTGGTCGATCGCCGGCGGCAAGCTCCACCGCGAGTTCAAGTTCCCCGACTTCGTGCGCGCGTTCTCGTTCATGAGCGCGGCGGCGCTCGTCGCCGAAGCGCGCAACCACCATCCCGAGTGGTTCAACGTATACGGCCGCGTCGTCGTCGACCTCACCACGCACGACGCGGGCGGCATCACGCAGAACGACCTCGACCTCGCGCAAAAGATGAACGAGCTCGCGGCTTAGCGCGAAAGCCGTTTCGGCCTGCTGCGACCCCGGAGCGAAATGCTGCTAGCCGCCCCGGCGATCCGAATCGCTCGCTGGACTGTCGGCGGCGATGAGGTCCGTCGAGCGGGGCGTCCCCTCAGCCGATCGCAGCGGCGGTGCAGTCCGTTCTCCTCGGGTTCCAGAGCGCGCGCGTTACTGTAAGTCCATGTCGCTTCGGTGCGGGCCGACCGCGCGCTCGCCGCTGCGAGCGCCCGGCGTCGGCTGAGCGGGGCTGTCCCGGGCCCGCTCACCTGAGGATCCTTTCACCCGGCCCATACGTCACGAGCGGAAGCTCGAAGCGGAGCCCGTCGGGCGCGCGGCCGCGGATGCGAATACGCCCGATCCCCCCGTGCACGGCGCGCTGATGATGCGCCGCGCACAGCGCCGTGCGATTCCAGGGATCATCGGGGCCGCTGTGCGAGCGGAACAGGATGTGATGATTGTGGAGGTTCCGATGGGACGAGCAGCCCGGCACCGTGCAGCGCCAGCCATCGCGCTCGAACACGCGGTGGTCGCGCGGGACCTTCGCGTTCGGGAGCGCCCAGGTCTCGAAGCAGTGCTCGAGCATCGCCTCGAGCGCCTCGCTCTCGCTCGCCGTGCGGACGTTTCGTCGCTCGATCCGCCGCTGGACCGTAGCCAGGACCGCCTTGAACAGGCGAGCCACGTCGGTGGGTGCGACGAAGAACAGGGTGGCGAGGGGCCATTCACCTGGTTTTTCCACCGTGGGGTGCGCACCCGTTTGCAGGTTCTCGCAGAGTGAGCGCGGATCGAGCTCCCCCGTCACGAGCGCGCGCTCCACGTCCTCCTCGAGCCGGCGCACCGAAACGCCCGAGGCGTGAACGACCCACGCGGCGCGCCAGGGCTGGGAGTGCTCGACCCCGAGGATCGGCACGAGCGCGTGCGCCTGCACCCACGACAGG
>VBPB01000300.1:6624-7157 GCA_005893365.1 Candidatus Eiseniibacteriota bacterium | reverse complement strand
GCGCGTGTGCCTTGCGCGGCGACATCCCGAGCCGCTCGCGCGCGAACACGGCCAGACTGGAACAGCCTCGAAACCGGCAGCTCCGCGACCGCGCGACCTCGAGCAGCAGCGGGCCGATCTCGGCGAGCCAGCGCTGCTCGATCCGCAGCGCACGCCGCAGCCGCGCATCGAGGTCGATCGCATCCGCGGATTCGAGGCCCAGGGCGAGCGGCGCGAGAAAGGCCGGCGGGTGCAACGGACCGTGGGGTGACGGTTTTGCACGCGGATCGGGCGACCGGGTCTCTCGCGCGGGTCCGTGCACCGGAAGGGTGGACGGTTTTGCAGATCGCGGGAAGTGGAGCGGCGTGGTGAGCCCGGGATCTCCGTCGACGCCGATCGCCGACATCACCTCGGCGGCAATCACCTCGGCCACCGCCGCTTGGGATAACGCCTCACCGGCCACGCGGCGCGCGAGTAGCCGCGCGCGACTCCAGCGCGCGCGCACGCGCGGCGTGACGGACAGCCACACCGTCTCGCGCGGCACCTCCTCGACC
>VBPB01000300.1:3568-6605 GCA_005893365.1 Candidatus Eiseniibacteriota bacterium | reverse complement strand
CGCATCCACCGCTCGCACCTCGCGCGCGAGCGCGCGCGCGGTCAGGCGCTGCGCAACCTCCAGCCAAGGCTCCTCATCCTTGTGCGTCGCGACCCGGCACAAGAGCCGCGCCTTCGTCCACGTGATCCGGCCGGCGACGAACGCCGCCTCGATGCGAGGAAGGCCGTGCAGCTCGCGATCGACGTGCGCGAGATCCTGCACCTGGCGCGCGGAGAGGCCGAGTCGTTCGACCGCATAGTCGCGCAGCCGCACATAACCGAGCTGATCCCACGCGCGCGTCGCGACCAGCCGCCCGGCCAGCGCGGCGAGCACCCGGCGCAGCGGCGCACCCGAGCGCGCCAACTCGGTGAGGCGAGCCTCCGCATGGGGCGCCTCCAGCGCCCGGACCACCGCGAGAGCTTCCACACCATCCTCGTCGGGACCGAGAGGGTGAGTACGTCCGAGAGCGATGATCGCAGCCGTGTGTGACAGATGCGGTCACACGTGCGTCCTCGACGTCGCCCCCGTCAGCGAACGGCGGGCCTCGCGCGCCCGCGAACGAGCGGACACGAGAAGCTGTGGCGGAGTTCCACGGCGTGTGAGAGCACGGCACGCGCGTCGCATCGCTCCGGCTGCACGATGTCGGAAGCCGATGCGTCCCACGCGCACGCCATTCAACCGACACGGTTCGATCGCTCCGGTTCGGCCCCTCGGTCGATCGGCGAGGAGTCCGGCCCCAGCTACGCACCGCGCTCGCCGGAGCAACCGCTGCTGCACCGCGTCGTCCGCGAGCAGCTCGAGCCGTTCCTCGCCCGCGCCCGAGCCCGTGAGCGTCCGGCGCCGCACTTCGTCGAGCAGGAGCTCTGGGCGTTCCTGCGCTGCGGGATCCTCGCCCACCTGCGCCTGCATTGCGACGACTGTGGCCACGACCGCCTCGTGCCGTTCTCGTGCAAGCGGCGCGGCTTCTGCCCCTCCTGTGGCGGCCGCCGGATGGCCGACACCGCAGCGCATCTCGTGGACCGCGTCTTTCCCGCGGTGCCGGTCCGCCAGTGGGTGCTCACACTTCCCTACCCACTTCGCTACCGCTGTGCGTATGACGCGAAGCTCACGACCGAAGTGCTTCGCGCCTTCCTGCGCGCGCTGTTCGCGGAGCTGCGGCGGCGCGTCCGGCGACACTGGCGTGTGCGCGCCGAGCAGTGCGGCGCCGTCACCTTCCTCCAGCGCTTCGGCTCGGCGCTGAACCTGAACCTGCCCTTCCACACGCTCGCTCTCGACGGCGCCTATCCGTATGTCGATGGCCACGGAGAGACGCCGCGCTTCTTCGTGCTGCCCCCGCCCCGCGGCGACGAAGATGCCCGCGTGCTCACCGGTACGGCGCGTCGGCTCCACCGGCTGCTCGAATCCCGCGGAGATGAGGATGACGATCCGCTCGCGCGAGACGAGCCGCTGCTCGCGCTGCTCGCCGCAGCGTCGTTACACACCCGGATTGTCGAGGGGCCGCAGCGGGGCGAGCCGTGGCTGCGCGCGGGAGATCGCGTGGATCCCGTAGAACCGAGCGAGGACCCGGACGCCTCACCGCGTGTGCCCGAGTACCGTGGCATGTGCCTCCACGCCGCCGTGGCCGTGCCCGCGCGCGATCGCCGCCGGCTGGAGCGGCTGTGTCGTTATGCGGCGCGGCCGCCGCTCGCGAACGATCGCCTCGAGGAGCACCCGGATGGCCGGCTCACGGTTCGTCTGAAGACCTGCTGGCGCGATGGCACCACACACGTCCTGATGGAGCGCAGCGAGCTGATCGACCGGCTCGTCCCGCTGATCCCGCCGCCGCGAGCCCACCCGGTCCGGTACCACGGGATCCTGGCGCCGTGCGCGAGCCTGCGCAGTCGGGTCGTGCCGGCCGGTGAAGTCGGGCGCGCGCTATGCCTTCCCGCGGCGAGGGCGTGGAGGAGACGCGCGCGAGCGGTGCTCGCGCCGCAGCGGATCACGTGTCGCGAGGATCGGAGCGCGATCCGCCTCGCGAGGATCGGCCGGCCAACTCGACGCCCAGACGATTCCGGTGGGCCGCGCTGCTCCAGCGCGTCTTCGAGATCGATGCGCTGCGTTGTCCCCGCTGTGGATCGACGCTGCGGCTCATTGCCGCGATCGAGGACCCCGCGATCGCCCGGCGGATCCTCGCGTGCATCGGGCTTCCCGCACGGGCACCCCCGGTCTCACCCGCGGCGTCGAGGGATGCTTCATTCGCGTTCCACTCCCAGGTGGGAGAGCCCTGGGATGTCGACCAGACGCCGCAGAACGAGGATCCGTAACCCCGCGAGGCCGAGTCGCCACCCAGTTTCGGCATCGAGTACGTCCCCACGCCAGACCTGCATGCGCAGAGCCGTGACCGCGCGATCAGGCCGCGATCGTCTCCCATCCGAGCCGAGCGCCGCCGCGCGATCCACCGGCAGCGGCCAGCTTGAAATCGCCCGCCGCGCGCGAGAATCCAGCCTAATCTAAGCCTAATCTACCTTTGCTCGACCCGAAAACTTGACAACAGAGATTGCGGCGCTCTCCATCCCGACCGGTGGGCCCTTTTGGGTCGGTAAGCGGCGCGAACTGCGAGCGCATTGGGTTGAGTTCCGGGTGCAGGCTGCTGTACGTCGCTGGGCGCAGACGCCATCCCCCTATGATGCTAATGCTCCGACTCATCGGATGGGCATTTTGATATGGGCAACCTGGGTTTGCCCGGGACCAGCGAGGTGATCGAGATGCGAGAGATCGGACGCGCGGAACTGCAACGGCTGGTCGCAAGCGGCGCACAACTGGTCGAGGTGCTTCCCGCAAAAGAGTACGAAGAAGATCACCTCCTCGGTGCGATCAATCTGCCGCTTCGAAAACTCGAGACCGACGCGCGCAGCGTGCTCGATCCGTCGAGGCCGGTGATCGTGTACTGCTGGGACGGCGCCTGAGACCTGAGCCCACGAGCCGCGTGGCGGCTCGACAGCTTCGGTTTCTCCGACGTCTACGACTACACGGCCGGCAAGCTCGACTGGCTCGCAGCCGGTCTTCCGACCGAAGGGAC
>VBPB01000300.1:0-3499 GCA_005893365.1 Candidatus Eiseniibacteriota bacterium | reverse complement strand
GTGGTCAACGAACATCGCGTCGTCTTCGGTCTTCTGCGGGCGAAAGAGCTCGACGCCGACCCTGCGCGACGTATCGAAGAAGTCATGCGGCCCGGACCCAGCACGTTCCGCCCGCATGTCGCGATCGCCGAGATGGCATCGTTCATGGTCGAGCACGACCTAGAGACGTCGCCGATCACGAGCTCAGACGGCAGGCTGATTGGGATCCTCGTTCGCGACGATGCGGTCGCGGCTCACAAAGAGCACGAGGGGCTCGCGTGATGAACAATTTGTCCGAACCGCAAGGGCTTACGTGCTCGGACTGTGGCAGCGCCATCGAATGTTGCCAGTTTTGCGACGACGAGGACTGCCCCAAGGCCCTCTGCTTCACGTGCGTCATCGTTGCCACGGGGCAGGAGATGAAACAGCCGCATACGCACGGCGGCTAACGGTGAGGGCGGCGTGCTGCGATCTCATTCGGTTCTTGATCGCGTCAGAATTTTCAACGTCACGACCGTGGAGGTTAGGACGCCTCGAGGAGCCTGAGCCCAGTCGGCGGGGAAGCGCTCAGATTGAAGCTGGCTTCAAGGTCGGCTATCCAACGCAACATGGTGGTGGGGATGACGATTGGGGCGCTCGCGCGTGCAGCGGGAGTGGCGACCTCCACCGTCCGCTACTACGAACGCGCGGGCCTCTTGCGCCCCAGCGCCCGAAGTGCGGGGAACTACCGCCTGTACTCGGCCGCCGACCTCCAGCGCCTCCGCTTCATTCGCGCCGGACAAGCAACCGGCTTCACGCTCGAGGACATCACCTATCTGCTTCGCCCTGCCTCCTGCCACCGGGTCCAGCAGCTGATCGAAGACCGCCTCGGGACCGTTGAAGCGCGCATGAAGGAGCTGCGCCATGTACGCCGGGTGCTGCGGCAGTCCCTCGATCAGTGTCGAGAGCACGAGGAGAGTGGACGCTGCGAAGTGGTGGCGGACCTGAGCAGTCGCGCCAAGCACGCGTAAGGCCTGCCCCTTCCCGTGCCTTGACCTTGCACCCAAGTGCAAGCCGTATTCTGGGTTGAGTTCGCGCGGCGACATGCCAGGCCGGCGCGCGCGCCCGGCAGACAGGAGCAATCGGTGAAGATCGAGGTCCTCTACTTCGTTGGCTGTCCACACCGCGAGGCGACGGTCGCGCGCACACGCGAGGTGCTCGACTTGATCGGCGCAGAGGCCGAGCTTGTCGAAGTCGAGGTGCGAGATGGCATGGACGCAGCCCGTCTGCGCTTCCCCGGCTCGCCGACGGTTCGCGTCGACGGTGTGGATATCGAACCCGACGCCGAGATGCGCGCCCAGGACGCCTTGAGCTGTCGAATATACGGCGCCTCGGGAATCCCTCCGCGCGAATTGCTAGTGAACGCCATCTCCGACGCCGCCGGAAAGGGGGGGGTCGGGGGCTCCCGCTGGTTCGCGGCGGCGGGGATTCCGGCAGCCGGTCTCGCAGCTTTGCCCGCGTGTCCTGCGTGCTATCCGCTATACGGCGGCGTCCTGAGCGCGCTCGGCCTGACGCTCGATCCCGGCGCACACACGGTTCTGACGGTGGGGCTCATCGGCATTGCCCTCGCAGCGCTCGGCTTCCGAGCGAGAGCCCATCGCGGGTACGCGCCCCTCGCGCTCGGCGTCGGCGCGGCGCTCCTGATCATCGCCGCGAAGCTCGTCCTGGGCTCCGACCCGCTCGTGTACGGCGGAGCGGCTGCGCTGACCGCCGCCGGTATCTGGAACGCGTGGCCGCTAGGCCGGCCGGCTCAGGAATGTGCTGCGTGCATACCGCGTGAGGCCACGAGATGAGGTGGCTCCGAGTGCTCCTGGGATCCGTGTTCGCCGTCGGATGCGGTCCGATCGACGCTCCCCGCGGCGTCGTCGACCTGCACGCCGACCCCCAGGCGCTCCGAGCGGCGTTCGACGGTCAGGTCGGTGTCCCCCGCCTCGTCCTGCTGCTATCGCCGGCCTGACCGATCTGCGTGCGTGGCGGTCGCCACGTTCGAAGGCATCTGGAAACTCGAGGACCGCTCGCGGTCTCGGTCTCGTACGTCTGGCTGCCGATGTTTCCCCGATTAGCCGAGCGAAGGGCGTTACCCCATGTCGCCCAGGAGTTCGACGGCATGCCGGCTCGCCAGTATTGGGACGATGCGAAAGCAGTGGGGCGGGAGTTCAAGGAGCGCGTCGTCCCCGGCTTCCGAGGCAAGACCGCGTGGGACGTTTGGGTCCTCTTCGACGAGAAGGCCACCTGGGACTCGGCCGGGGAACACGTGATCGACTGGGGATCCACCGTTGCGGCGACCGAGGAGGACCTCTTTGCCCAATTGGAACGGGTCGCGGAACCGCGACGCGACGGATGAGGAGAAAGACACCGACAGCTGCCCGTTCGGCGGGCCGCTCGCCGCGGTGCATGCGCACGGAGAAGCGCGAGAGGCTGGTGCGTCTATAAATTCCGTCACCGCCGCGCAGACTTTCAGAATCGACCTCGCTGACAACAGTTGACAACAGATGGGTAGATCGCTTCGACCAACTCCGAAGGGCCATGTCCCCGGGTGCGGACTTCAAGTGGGTCCTAGCATGATCGAGACCGCTCCGGGAGAGGAGTAGTTTGCCGAACTAAGAGATCCGCGAACGGATTCCTCTCGAAAAATGGGGTCCGTATCGCAAACCATCCAAATCAGGTATTCCGGCAGGCCCGATTCAGGTATGCCCCGACTGGTTCAAGCGGCTTTACGCCGCTTACGGTCCGGTACGATCGGCGCATGGAGATCGGACCAGGATCGATGCGAATAAGCGAAACAAGGTGGCGTTGGTGTGAACCCAACAGCTAATCCATGGAGAGAATGATGCGAAGGATCCTGCTGCTGTCGCGGTGATGATCACGATGCCTGCCGCGAAAGCGATCGCGCAACCTGTGCCGCGATTGAACGTAGCCATTATCAAATGTACAGAGAACAACTAACAGCATCAACAAGTACGTCTTGGCGTGCGAGGGGCCCCAGTAAAGACCGGTGTCCCTCGGAATCTGACCAGGGCCTTGGCTAGGGTTTTGAAGGCGTACCTCCTCCTCGGACTCGCTCTCCTCCTCGTGATCGCTTCGCCGGCGCGCGGCGCCGGCGGCTTCGGCACCCCCGTGGTCATCACCGGCTTCGACACCGGCGAGCCCGGCATCGACGTCGCCCCCGACGGCACGATCTACGTGAACACGCCCGCCGGGCTGCTCTCGAACGGGCCCGACTCGCCCAGCTTCGTGTTCCGCTCGGACGACGGCGGCGCGACCTGGACGCTGACCCCGCTAGGAGCCCGCGCCGACCTGCCCGGCGGCGGCGATTCGGACATCTCCACCGATCCGGCGACGGGCACGCTCTACATGACCGACCTGTGGCTCGGGAGCGCCACCGTCTCGCGGTCGACCGACCGGGGAGCGACCTGGCAGGCAAACCCGCTCCAAGGCGTGGTGGTCCAGGACCGCCAGTGGGTGGCGAGCGCCGGCGGGG
>VBPB01000299.1 GCA_005893365.1 Candidatus Eiseniibacteriota bacterium | reverse complement strand
CTGCTGCTGGACGAGCCCACCCATCACCTGGATCTCGCCGGCAAGGAGGTCCTGGAGGACGCGCTGGCCCAGTACCCGGGCTCGGTGGTGGTGGTCACCCACGACCGCTCGCTGATGGCGCGGCTCGCGACCCGCATCCTGGAGGTGAACGACGGGCGCGTGGTCCTCTACCCCGGCGGCTACGACGACTACGAGTCCGCGCGCCTGGATCGGGCGGCCGCCGCCGCCGCCCCACCACGTCCGGCCGCGGGGCCGGCGGCGACCGTCCCGAGGCCGGCGCCGGCCGCCGCCGCCAAGCCCGCGGCGAAGCCCGCGGGGCGCCCCGCCCCCGCCGACCGCGAGGCCGCCAAGCGCGAGCGGGCCGATCGCCAGCGCCGCGACCGCGAGCAGGCGCGCCTGGAGAAGGACATCGAGGCGCGCGAGGCGCGCTGCGCCGAGCTGGAGCAGAAGCTGGCCGACCCCGAGGTCTACCACGACGGCGCCCGAGCCAAGGACCTGGTCGGCGAGTACGAGCGGCTGCGCGCCGAGCTGGATTCGCTGTGGCAGCGGATCGGTGAGCTGTGAGCGGGCCCCGCAGCCCGGGTGCGGCGCGTTGACGCCCGGCGGCCGCCCCGGCTAAGGTCCGCCCCCATGGCCGACGTGACCCTGCGCACCTACATCTTCCTCGACAGCCTCCAGCCCCAGCTCGCCTCGTTCATCGGCACCACTGCGCGCGGATTCCTCCCGGTCGCCGGCGACGCCTCGATGTTCATCGAGACCGCCCCCGGGCTGATCATCAACCGCATCATGGACGTGGCGCTCAAGGCGACCCAGGCCACCCCCGCGATCATGGTGGTCGAGCGCGCCTTCGGCCTGCTCGAGATCCACCACCGCGACAAGGGCCAGGTGCTGGACGGCGGCGAGGCGGTGCTGCGCTACCTGAACCTCGAGGAGGGCGAGCGGATCAAGCCCCGCGTGGTCTCGGACCAGGTCATCCGCGCGGTCGAGCCCTACCACGCGCAGGTCATCAACAAGATGCGCTACGGCGACATGCTGATCGCCGGCGAGTCGCTGCTGATCGTGGAGACCGAACCCGCCGGCTACATCTCGTTCGTCGCCAACGAGGCGCTCAAGGCCGCGCACGTCAAGCTCATCGACGCGACGCTGTTCGGCGCCTACGGCCGCCTCTACCTCTCCGGCCCCGAGGCGCAGATCGACGCCGCGCGCGACGCGGCGCTCAAGGGCCTCGCCACCGTCAAGGGCCAGGACGCGCCGAAGGGCGAGGGGCGGTAGGGAACGCCGCGGTGGTTGGCGATCCCCGAGCACGTCATGGCGCGGGCGACTCCTAGGGCGCAGGCCTCCGAACGGGCACCCACGCGATCCGACAAGTCCGCGGGCCGAAGTCAGGTCACCTGGCCGCTCGGGCTGGCCCTGCTGCTGTTCGCCGCGAGCGGTTGTTCCGCCCTCATCTACGAGATCGTCTGGTTCCAACTGCTGGAGCTGGTCGTGGGCTCATCGGCGATCTCGCTGGGGATCCTCCTCGCCGTCTTCATGGGCGGGATGTGCGCCGGGAGTCTGCTCGCCCCTCGCGTCATCCCGGCGCGCATGCATCCCTTCCGCGCCTACGCCCTGCTCGAGTTCGGGATCGGGATCTCCGCGCTGCTCGTGCTCATCGAGGTGCCGCTCGTCGGCCACCTGTATACGAGCTCAGGGGTCCACGGACTCTGGAGCATCGTCGTGCGCGCCGCGATCGCCGGGCTGTGCCTCCTGCCTCCGACCATCCTGATGGGTGCGTCCCTGCCCGCGGTCGCGCGCTGGGTCGAGAGCTCGGCGGGTGGCGTCGGCTGGCTCGGCACCCTGTACGCCTGCAACCTCGCGGGCGCGATCTTCGGCTGTCTGTGGGCGGGATTCGACCTCCTCCGCTTCCATGACGTTTCTACCGCCGCCCTCATCGCCGTGGTCATCAACATCGCGGTCGGTGCGTGTAGCCTCTGGGTCGCGCGGCGCGCACCCTGGGCAGCTGCAAGCGGCGATACCGTTCACGGTCACCTATGTCGTCATCGGCATTTCCGGCCTGTGCGCGCTAGGCGCGGAGGTGGTGTGGACGCGCCTCCTCTCGTTGTTGCTCGGGGCGACCGTCTACACGTTCTCGATCATCCTCGCCGTCTTCCTCTTCGGTCTGGGCATCGGCAGCGCGCTCGGGGCGGCCCTGGCGCGATCGAGTCGGAACCCCGTCAGGCACCTGGGCATCTCCCAGCTGCTGCTGGCTCCGGCGGTGGCCTGGTCCGCCTACATGATCCACGGGTCGCTGCCCTACTGGCCGATCGCGCCGTCGCTCACGCAGAGTCCGTGGATCAGCTTCCAACTCGATCTGATGCGGTGTGTGTGGGCCATCCTCCCCGCGACGCTGCTCTGGGGCGCTAGCTTCCCGCTGGCGCTCGCCGCGGCGGCCGGCGGCCGTCGCGCCTCCGGACGGCTCGTCGCGGCCGTCTACGTCGCCAATACCGCCGGTGCCATCGTCGGCGCGCTGGCGTTCACGTTCTGGCTCACGCCCGGCTTCGGGTCGCAGGACGCCCAGCGGATCCTGATCGTGCTTTCGGCGTTGGCCGGGGTCATCACCCTCGCGATTCGGGCATGGCCGCCGTGGAAGAGCGCGCGACATGCGGCCGCCGCCGTCGCCCTCGCGCTGGCGGCGATTCTTGTCCTGAGGCTCGTCGACGGCGTGCCCCCGCTGCCGGGCGCGCTCGTGGCCCTCGGCCGCTCCCTGGCGTTTCGCCTCGGCGTCCGCAATCCGCAGACCGGTGAGCGGTACCAGCCGAACATCCTCTACGTCGGCGAGGGGATGAACGAGTCCGTCGCGGTCTCAGGCAACGGTCGGGTCCGACTGTTCCACGTCAGCGGGAAGATCGAGGCGTCCACCTCGCCCAAGGACATGCGTCTGCAGCGCATGCTCGCCGAGGTCCCCGCGCTCATCCACCCGAGGCCCCGCTCGGTGCTGATCGTCGGCTTCGGGGCGGGGGTGACGGCGGGGAGCTTCGTGCCCTATCCGAGCATCGAGCGGATCGTCGTCTGCGAGCTCGAGCCGCTCGTCCCCCAACGCGTGTCCCAGTACTTTCGAGAGGAGAACTTCGACGTCGTCTCCGATCCGCGCGTCCAGATCGTCTACGACGATGCCCGACACTACATGCTCACGAGCCGTGAGCGCTTCGACGTCATCACGTCCGACCCCATCCACCCGTGGGTCAGGGGCTCCGCCGCGCTCTACAGCCAGGACTACTTCGAGATGGTGCGCCGCCACCTGAACCCCGGCGGCGTGGTCTCGCAGTGGGTCCCTCTCTATCAGAGCAGCGATTCGACCATACGGGGAGAACTGGCCACCTTCTTCTCGGTCTTCCCGACGGGGACGATCTGGGCGAACAACGAGCGTGGCCAGGGCTACGACCTGGTGCTGGTCGGCACCAATGGCCCCGCGACCATCGATCTCGGCCAGGTCGAGGCAAGGCTGCGGAGTCCCGACTACGCGCGGGTCCTCGGCTCGCTGGAGGGGGTCGGTTTCAAATCCAGCCTGGAACTCTTCTCCGCCTATGCCGGCCGGAACGCGGACCTCGGCTCCTGGCTCGCGGGGGCCGAGATCAATCGCGACCGCAGGCTGTGGCTGCAGTATCGCGCGGGCCTGGAGTCCTACACCGAGCAGGAGGTCGACATCTACGCCCAACTGGCCCGCTTCCGCCGGTTCCCGGACGATCTCTTCGTCGGAAGCGACTCGCTGAAGCGGGCCTTCATGGGGAGCGCCGGGCAACCACCGCGGACGCCGTAGCGGCACGAGATCGGCCGGCGACGCCTGCGCCGGTACAAGCAATTGAGCCGGCGTGCCAACTGGCCCCGGGGCCAGTTGGCATGACAACTCCCGAAAGTCGGGGCGGGGCGTGTTCCGACCAACTGGCCGTACGGCCATTCGGAACGCGCATCGCCTCTGCCCAAGCGTCCCCGAGCCCCCCGGTCACCGCTTGTCGAGGAGGGCCCGCGGGGGTATCTTTTCATATGCGAGGGCCATCAGCATCAGTCCTCCGCCGCGCCTCCTCGCCGTCGCGCCCTACTCCTTCCGTGGAGGCGACGATGTGCCCCAGAGCTACCGACCCACGCGCACTCCCCAAAGTGCTGATCTCGACGGGGCTGCTGTGCCTCGCGACGATCGGAGGATGTTCGCAGAAGGACGCCGTTCCCACCGGGCCATGGGGCCGGCTCGCTGCGTATGAGCATGTCCTAACGTGGGGCGATAGCGGCACCGCGAACGGGCAGTTCCAGTATCCGCAGGGCGTGGCGGTGGACGGCGGCGGCAACGTCTACGTGGCTGACGTATGGAACGACCGCATCCAGAAGTTCACCAGCACCGGCGCCTACCTCACTCAGTGGGGCACGCATGGCAGCGGGAACGGTCAGTTAGACCAGCCGTACGGTGTGGCGGTGGACGGCGGCGGCAACGTCTACGTGGTGGACACCTCCAATAACCGCATCCAGAAGTTCACCGGCAGCGGTGCCTATCTCGCCCAGTGGGGCACGCGAGGCTCTCCCCGATGGGGGGACATCAGCGCTTATGGGATGTTCTACTTCCCCGAAGCCGTTGCGGCGGACGCCAGTGGCCATGTCTATGTCGCCGACACGTTCAACGAGCGCATCCAGAAGTTCACCAGCACCGGCGCCTACCTCACCCAGTGGGGCATGAAGGGCAGTGGGGACGGGCGGTCCGACCCGCTCGGCGTGGCGGTGGACGCTAGCGGCAACGTCTACGTGGCGGACACTGGAAACCACCGCATCCAGAAGTTCGCCCCGACCCTAGGCATCCGTTAGCCGTCGCCCGTGCTTGCGGGCGGGCATCGCGCGATCCTGCTTCGATCGCTGATGATGCCCGATGACTTTCACCGATGTGCCCGGTCCGAACCTACGAATTCGCTTGACGAGTTCACGGACGCATGGGGACGGCGCATCGCGACCCGCACGAGAGCATGCGCGCCGACGCGCGCAGGATGCCCGCAGGTGCGCCAGAGTCGTCGCGGCCTACGTGAGACTCGTGATGCCCTGATTCATGCGCCCTGCGGGGCTCTGCGTGCGCCGAAAACACGCGTGCGACAATCGCGGTCGCCCTGCAACGCTCCCGACACCCGCCCCCGTCGTGGAGTCGCTCGTGAAGACGTACTCGCTGAAGCATCTCTCCAACCGCACCGTGCGGAGCGGCCTGACCGGACTGGCGGCCCAGGACCTTGATACGACCGCCAAGCTGCTCGCTTACATCGCCGAGTTCGATGATCGCAAGCTCTTCGTCCCCGACGGCTATCCCTCGATGTTCGCCTGCTGCATCGGCGCGCTGCACATGTCGGAGGACATCGCCTACAAGCGCATCCGGGCCGCCCGGCTCGCCCTGCGCTTCCCGGTCATCTTCGAGGCGGTCGCCGAGGGGCGGCTGACCCTG
>VBPB01000059.1 GCA_005893365.1 Candidatus Eiseniibacteriota bacterium | reverse complement strand
ACCACGAAGGTATAGGTGCCGCCCTGACCGACCAGGAAGGGCGCGGTGTGGCGCTTGTCGAGCGCCAGGTCGGGGACACCGCCCACGGCGGTGGCGTCGGTGTCGCGGTCGTTGGTGGGATCGGAATCGCCCGCGGTCGCGACCGTGGCCGCGTTGACCACGCCCCCCAGCGCGCCCGCGCCGACGTTGACGTCGAGGGTGAAGCCGGCGCTGTCGCCGGCGGCGATCGGCGCCGCGTGCGTGGCGGTGACGATGCCGGCCGCCGCGACGACGCTCCAGCCGCCGCCGGCGGCGCTCGCGAAGGTAAGGCCCGCGGGCAGCGTGTCGGTCACGGCGATCGAGCCGGTGGTGGCGGCGGTGCCCAGGTTCGCGACCACGAGCGTGTAGGCGCCGGGCTGGCCGACCACGAACGAGGCGGTGTGGCGCTTGTCGAGGGCGAGGTCGGTGATGCCGGCGACCGCCGCCGCGTCCGAGTCCCGGTCGTTGGCGGGGTTCCCATCCCCGGCGGCGGTGACCGTGGCGGCGTTGACGACCAGGGGCTGGGCGGCGGGGCCCACGGCGAGGGTGAGGTCGAAGGCGGCGCTGTCGGCCGGGGCGATGGCTAAGGCGTAGCTCGCGGTCACGATCGCGCCGGCGGTGGCGAATGTCCAACCGCTGCCGGCGCCGCTCCCCAGGCTGAGACCCGGGGGCAGCGTGTCCACCACCGTGACCGTGCCGACCCGTGCCGGGGTTCGTGACCACGAAGCGGTAGTCCCCGTTCTGGCCGACGGTGAGCGGACCGAGGTGGCGCTTGTCGAGCGCGGCATCGGGGAGGCCCGTGACCGCGACCGAATCGGCGTCGCTGTCGTTGGCCACCACGGGATCCCCCGTGGCCGTCACCGTCGCGCGATTGACGACCTGCGGCACCGCCTGAGCCCCCACGGTCACGACCAATCCGAAGCCGGTGCTGTCGCCGGGGGCCACCACGTCGTTGGTCGTGGCGGTGACCACCGCGCCCGAGGTCGCGAACGACCAGCCGAGGCCCGAGCCCGACACGAATCCCACGCCGGCGGGCAGCGTGTCGGTCACGGTGATGGCGCCGGCGGACGGGCCGTTGCCGAGGTTGGCGACCACCAAGGTCCAGGCGCCGGCCTGGCCCTGCGTGAACGCCGTCGCGTGGCGCTTGTCGAGCGCCAGGTCCGGATGCCGGTGGAGGGTGGTGGGGTCCACGGCGCGGTCGTCGTCCGCGTTCACGTCACCGGGCGAGGCGACCACGGCGGTGTTGGTGACCTGCGGATAGGCCGCGGCATCGACGCTCACCGTGAGCGTGATCGCGAGGCTGTCGCCGGGGGCCAGGGCGTCGGGGTCGGTCCCGGAGACGATCGCGCCGGAGGTCAGGAACGTGAAGCCGGGGCCGCTGGCCGAGACGAAGCTCAGGCCGGCGGGCAGCGTGTCGGCCACGGTGATGCCGGAGGCCATGACGCCGCTGCCCACGTTGACCACCACCAGCGTGTAGGTGTCGTTCGTGCCCACCTCGAACGGGCCGGTGTGCCGCTTGAGGATGGCCAGGTCCTGGGAGCCGTTCACGGTGGTCGGGTCCACGGCGCGATCGTCGGCCGGGTCGGGATCGCCGGGTGTCGAGACGTCGGCCGCGTTGACCACCGATGGCATCGCGGCGGCGGAGACCGAGACCGTCAGGGCGAAGACCGCGCTGTCCTGCGGCGCGATGACGCCGGTGAAGCTGGCGGTGACGACCGGTCCCAAGGCGGCGAAGGTCCAGCCGGAGCCGAGGCCCGACACGAAGCCGATGCCGTTCGGCAGCGTGTCCACGACCGTGGTGGCGCCGGTGGTGGGGGCGGTGCCGTCGTTGCGGACCACCAGGGTCCAGGCGCCGGGCTGCCCGTCGACGAAGGCGGCGGCGTGCCGCTTGGCGAGCGCCAGCTCGGGGACGCCGGTGACGTCGCTGCCGTCCACGGACCGATCGTTGGTGCCGTCCACGTCGCCTTGGGTCTCGACGCTGGCGGCGTTGATGACCGTCGGGAAGGCCGCGGGGCCCACGGCCGCCGTGAGGCTCAGTGCTGCGGAATCGCCGGGGGCGATGCTGGCCGCGTACTGGGCGGTCACGACCGGCCCGGACACGGCGACGGTCCAGCCGGACCCCGCCGCCGCGACGAAGGTCAGGCCCGCGGGCAGCGTGTCGCGCACCGTGGTCGTCCCGGCGGTGGCCGTGATGCCCACGTTGGTGACCGTCAGGTCGTAGCGGCCGTTCTGAGCGACGGTGAACTCGCCGACGTGGCGCTTGGTGAGCGAGAGATTGGGCCCGCCGCCGATCGCGGTGGGGTCGGCGTCGCGGTCGTTGCCGGGGTCGAGATCCACCGGGACCGCGGCGATCGCCGTGTTGGTGACCGCCGGGAACGCGGCCGCGTCCACGGCGACCGTGAGGTCGATGGCGGCGCTGTCGCCGGGGGCCAGCGCCGCGCTGTAGGTGCCGATGACGACCGGGCCCACCAGCGCGAACCCGAACCCGGTGCCGGACGCGGCCACGAAGGAGAGACCCGGCGGCAGCGTGTCGGTGACGGTCGCGGCTCCCGTGGTGACGGCGGTGCCGACGTTGCGGGCGACCAGCCGGTAGACGCCGTTCTGGCCGACGAGGAACGAACCGCTGTGGCGCTTGTCGAGCGCGAGGTCCGGCACGCCCAAGACCGCGGTCGGATCGACGCCGCGGTCGTCGTCCGGCGTCAGGTCGCCGGGATACTCGGCCGTGGCGGCGTTGGTCACGGCCGGGTACGCGGCGGGAGCGACGTGGACGGTCAGGGTCAGGCTCGCGCTGTCGCCGGCCGCCAGCGCCGGGGCGTACGTGGCGGTGACGATCGCGCCGGCGTTGGCGACGCTGAAGCCCGCGCCCGCGGCCGAGACGAAACCGAGCCCGGCCGGCAGCGTGTCGCGCACGGTGACGGCGGAGGCGGTGGCGGCGGTGCCGGTGTTGCGCACCACCAGCGTGTAGGCCCCGTCCTGGCCGACCGTGAACCCGCCGGCGTGGCGCTTGTGGAGGGTGACGTCGCCCACGCCGGTGATGTCGGTGGGGTCGCTGTCCAGGTCGTTGGCGGCATCGAGGTCGCCGGCGGTGCTCACCGTGGCCTGGTTGGTGACCGACGGGAAGGCCGCGGCGCCGACCGAGGCGGTGAGCGTGAAGGCGGCCGAGTCGCCGGCGGCGATGGGCCCGGCATGGGTGGCGGTCACCGTGGCTAAGGCGGCCGAGACGCTCCATCCCGCCCCGACGGCCGAGACGAAGCTGAGCCCGGCGGGGAGGACGTCGGTGACGGTGGCGGGACCGGTGGTGGTACCCGAGCCGAGGTTGCGGGCGACCAGCGTGTAGACGCCGCCCTGCCCCACGACGAAGGCCGCGGTGTGGCGCTTGTCGAGGGCCAGGTCGGGCACACCCGAGATGGCGGTCGGGTCGGCGTCGCGATCGTTCGCGGCGAAGGGGTCCCCCAGCGTGGCGGCGACCGCCGCGTTGGTCACCAGGGGGAACGCGGCCGGGGTCACGCCCACCAGCACGGTGAAGCTCACCGAGTCGCCGGGCGGGATCGCGGCGTAATAGGTGCCGATCAGGACCGGGCCCAGGACCGCGAATCCGAACCCGGACCCGGAGGCCGAGATCAAGGCGAGCCCCGCCGGCAGCGTGTCCACGACCGTGGTGGCCGCGTTGGTCACGGCGGTGCCGACGTTGCGGACCACGATCGTGTAGGTCCCGTTCTGGCCGACCGTGAACGGCGCGGTGTGACGCTTGTCGAGTGCCAAGTCCGGGGCGCCGCCGATGGGTGTCAGATCGCTGTCGCTGTCGTTGGCCGGCTCGGGATCGCCGGGGGTCATGACGTGCGCGGTGTTGGTGACCGCCGGGAACGCGGCGGCAGCGACGGCGACCGTGAGCGTGAGGGTGAGGCTGTCGCCGGGCGCGATCGGGTCGGGGTCGGTCCCCGCGACGATCGGGCCCGAGGTCAGGAAGGTGAAGCCCGTACTACTGGCCGCGACGAAGCTCAGCCCGGCCGGGAGCGTGTCGACCACCGTGGTGGTGCCGATCGTGGCGCCGGTGCCGAGGTTGCGCACCACCAGCGTGTAGGCGTCGTTCTCGCCGACGCGGAAAAGGGTGGTGTGACGCTTGTCGATTGCGAGATCGGAGCCCCCGGTCACCGCGGTCGGATCGGCGTCGCCGTCGTTGCCGGCGTTCGGATCCCCGGCGGTCGTGGCACTCGCCGTGTTGGTGACCAGCGGGAAGGCGGCGGGCAGGACGTTCACCGTGAGCGTGAAGGCGGCCGAGTCAAAGGCCGCGATGGCGGCGGCATGGGTGGCGGTCACCGTCGGGCCGCTGGTCGAGACGCTCCAGCCGGCGCCGGCCGCGGCGACGAAGCCGAGCCCCGCGGGGAGGACGTCGGTGACGGTCGTGGCCCCTAAGGTCGCCACGGTTCCGGCGTTGTGCACGACCAGCGTGTAGTCGCCGGTCTGGCCCACGGCGAACGCGCTGGTGTGGCGCTTGTCGAGCATCAGGTCGGGCACTCCGGAGACATCGGTCGGGTCCAGGTCCCGGTCATTGGTCGCGTCGCGATCGTTGGCCGTGCTCGCGGTCGCCGCGTTGATCACCGCCGGGAACGCGCCCAAGGCGACGGCCACGGTGAGGGTCCACAGGCTGGAATCGCCGGCGGCGAGGGCGGCGGGGAAGCTGGCGGTGACGATCGCGCCGGAGGTGGCGAAGGACCACCCGGCGCCGGCGGCGCTCACGAACGAGAGGCCGGCGGGCAGCGTGTCGCGGACGGTGATGGCGGAGGCGGTCGCGGCCGTGCCGGGGTTGCGGACCACCATCGTGTAGGCGGCATCCTGCCCGACGACGAACGCCGCGGTGTGGCGCTTGTCGAGCGTGACGTCCGGTACCGGCACCACCGCGGTCGGGTCGGTGTCACGGTCGTCCGACGGGTCGAGGTCGCCGCCGCCCGCGAGCGTGGCGCGGTTGGTCACGAGCGGCACCGCCGCGGCGCCGACCGCCACGGTGAGGTCGAAGCGGGCGCTGTCGCCCACTGCGATCGTGCCGGCGTACGTGGCGGTGACGATCGGGCCGGCGTTGGCGAAGGACCATCCGGCGCCGGCCCCCGAGATGAACGCGATCCCCGCGGGCAAGGTGTCGGTGACGGTGACGGCCGCGGTGGTGGGCCCGCTGCTGACGTTGGTGGCGACGAAGGTCCAGACGCCGTCCTGGCCGTCCACGAATGCGGTGGTGTGGCGCTTGTCGAGCGCCAGGTCCGGCAGCGCGTGGACCCGGGTGGAGTCCACGGCGCGGTCGTTCGCCGCGTTCAGGTCCCCGGCGCCGGAGACGACGGCGGTGTTCACCGCCCAGGGGAAGGCCGCCAAGGCCACCCCCACGTCGAGCGTGAAGCGGGCGCTGTCCCCGGCCGCGAGCGGCGCGGCGAAGGTGGCGGTGACCACCGCGCCGGAGGTGGCGAAGGACCAGCCGGCGCCGGCGGCACCCGCGAACGCGAGCCCCGCGGGCAACGTGTCGACGACCGTGCAGCCGCCGGCGAAGGCGCCCACGCCGACGTTGGTCACGACCAGGGTGTAGCTGTCGTTGGTGCCCACCTCGAAGCGTCCGGTGTGACGCTTCCTGAGCTCGAGGTCGAGCGCGCCATTGACCGTGGTGGGATCGAGGTCACGATCGTTGGCCGCGACGGCATCGCCCGCGGTGGTCGCCGTGGCGGCGTTGGTCACCGACGGGATGGCACCGGGGCCGGGGAAGACCGTGAGCGTCCAGAGGCTGGAGTCGCCTGCGGCGATGCTGCCGGCGAACGTGCCCGTGATCTCCTGACCCGAGGTGGCGAAGGACCAGCCCGAGCCCGCGGCACTCACGAAGGCGAGCGCGGCGGGCAGCGTGTCGGTGACCGTGGTGGCGGCCGTGGTGGCGAGGGTCCCGAGGTTGCGCACCACGAGGGTGTAGTCGCCGTTCAGGCCGACGGTGAAGGCGGTGGTGTGGCGCTTGTCGAGCGCGAGGTCGGGCACGCCGCCGACGGCGGTCGGATCCAGGTCGCGATCGTTGCTCGGGTCGAGGTCGCCGGCCCCGGTGACGGTCGCCGCGTTGGTGACCGCGGGGAAGGCCCCGGGCGCCACCGCGACGGTGAGCGTGAACCGGCTGGAGTCGCCGCCGGCGATGCTGCCGGCGAAGGTGGCGGTGACGATCGCGCCCGCGGTGGCGAAGGACCAGCCGGCGCCGGCGGCACTCACGAACGCGAGCCCGGCGGGCAGCGTGTCGCGCACGGTGGTGGCGCCCGACGTGGCCCCGGTGCCGGCGTTGCGCACCACCATCGTATAGGTCCCGTCCACGCCGACCGTGAAGGCGGTGGTGTGGCGCTTGTCGAGCGTGAGGTCGGGGACGCCGGTGATGCCGGTCGGATCCAGGTCACGGTCGTTGGCCGCGTCGACGTCAAGGGCGGTGCTCGCCGTCGCCGCGTTGGTGACGGAGGGGAACGCGCCCGGGGCGATCGCGGCGGTGAGCGTGAACAGGCTGGAGTCGCCGGCGGCGAGGCTGCCGGCGAACGTGGCGGTGACGACCTGGCCCGAGTTGGCGAAGGACCAGCCGGCGCCCGCGGCGCCCACGAACGCGAGCCCGGCGGGCAGCGTGTCGGCGACCGTGGTCGCGCCCACGGTCGCGGCGGTGCCGGCGTTGCGCACCACCAGCGTGTAGGCGCCGTTCTGCGCCACGACGAAGGCGGCGGTGTGGCGCTTGTCGAGGCTGAGGTCCGGCGCCCCGGTGACGGCGGCGGCATCCAGGTCGCGGTCGTTGGCCGGATCGAGGTCGCCGGCGCCGCTCACGGTGGCGGCGTTGGTGACGGACGGGAACGCCGCGGGGGCGACCGCGGCGGTGAGCGTGATCAGGCTGGAGTCGCCGGCGGCGAGGCTCGCGGCGAACGTGGCGGTCACGATCGCGCCCGAGGTGGCGAACGACCAGCCGGCCCCCGCGGCGCTCACGAACGAGAGCCCGGCCGGGAGGGTGTCGGCCACGGTGGTGGCCCCCACCGTGGACCCGGTGCCGGCGTTGCGCACCACCAGCGTGTAGGTCCCGTCCTGGCCGACGGTGAAGGCGGCGGTGTGGCGCTTGTCGACCGTGAGGTCGGGCGTCCCCGCGATGGCGGTCGGATCCGTGTCGCGGTCGTTGGCGGCGACCGGATCGTTGGCGGTGGTGGCGGTCGCCGCGTTGGTGACCGACGGGAACGCCGCGGGTGCCACCGCCGCGGTGAGCGTGAACAGGGTGGAATCGCCGGCGGCGAGGCTCGCGGCGAACGTGGCGGTGACGATCGCGCCCGAGGCGGAGAAGGACCAGCCGGCGCCCGCCGCACCCACGAACGCGAGGCCGGCCGGCAGCGTGTCGCGCACGGTGGTGGCGCCCGAGGTCGCGGCTCCGCCGAGGTTGCGCACCACCAGCGTGTAGGTTCCGTTCTGACCGACGGTGAAGGCGGCGGTGTGGCGCTTGTCCAGGGACAGATCGGGCGTGCCGACGAGCGTCGGGTCGGTGGCGCGGTCACTGGCGGGGTACAGGTCGCCCGGGGTCGAGACCGTGGCGGCGTTGACGACCGACGGTGATGCCGCGAACCCCACCGAGACCGTGAGCGTGAAGACGCTCGAGTCGCCGGCGGCGATCGGCCCCGGGTTGGTCGCGGTGACGATGGCGCCCGAGACCGACACGGTCCAACCGGCCCCCGCGCTCGAGACGAAACCCAGCCCCGCGGGCAGCGTGTCGCGGACGGTGATGACGCCGGCGGTCGGCCCGGCGCTGACGTTGACGACCGACAGCGTGTAGACGCCGTTCTGGCCGACGGCGAAGGCGCCGGCGTGGCGCTTCCGCATCGACAGGTCGGGCACGCCGCTCACCACGGTGGGATCGACGGCACGGTCGTTGGACGCATCCACGTCGCCGGCGGCACTCACGACGGCCGGGTTGGTCACCGAGGGGACCGCGGCCGCGTCGACGGTGACCGAGAGCGTGAACTTGAGGCTGTCCGAGGCGGCGATCGGGCCGGGATGGGTCGCGGTGACGATCGCGCCCGCGGTGGCGAAGCTCCAGCCGGCGCCCGCGGCCGAGCTGTAGCTGAGGCCGGCCGGCAGCGTGTCCGTCACCGTGAGGGTCCCGGTGGTCGCCTTGGACCCGGTGTTGGTGGCGACCAGCGTGTAGACCCCCGGGCTCAACCCCGAGAAGTTCACGGTGTGCCGCTTCTGGAGCCTAAGGTCCACGACCCCGTTCACGACGGTCGGGTCGGTGGAGCGGTTGTTGACGGCACCGGTGTCGTTCACGGTCGCGACGGTTGCGGCATTGATCAGCGACGGGACCGCGGCGGCGCCGGCGGCCGCCGTGAGCGTGAACTTGGCCGAGTCCGAGGTGGCGATGGTCCCGGCGAACGAGGCGGTCACGATCGGGCCGCTGGTGCCGAACGTCCACCCCGCACCGGCGGCCGAGACGTAGGTCAGGCCGGCGGGCAGCGTGTCGGTCACCGTGGTGGCACCCTGGGTCGCGAACGGCCCGACGTTGCGGGCCACCAGGGTGTAGGTGCCGTTGGCGCGGTCGGTGAAGTCGGCGGTGTGACGCTTCTGGAGCGCCAGGTCCACCGGGATGACGACCGTGGTCGGGTCGCTGGCGACGTCGTTCGCCGCGTTGCCGTCCCCGGGGGTGGCGCAATGGGCGTGGTTGGTGACCGAGGGGGAGGCGCCGACGCCCACCGCGACTGAGAGCGTGAAGGAGGCCGTACTACCGCCGGCGAGGCGGGCGGCATAGGTCCCGGTCACGATCTGACCGCTGACGCTGAAGCTCCAGCCGCTGCCCGCGGCCGAGACATAGCTCAGGCCGGAGGGCAGCGTGTCGGTGACCGTGACCGCGCCCAGGGTCGAGTCGCCGCCGACGTTGGTGACGCCGAGGGTGTAGGCGCGGTTGCCGCCGGCGTAGAAGGTGCCGCTGTGCGTCTTGGTGATCGCCAGGTCGGGGATGCCGAAGCCCAGGTTGCACGACGACGGACGGGTGGGCGGCGTCATCACCGCGTTGAGGAACATCCGCTCGCCGTTGCTCGCCGCCATGTTGGCGTTGCCGTACTGGTGGCCGCCGAGGTAGAAGACCATCCCGCCCACGCCGCTCGAGTACATCTTCTGGGCCATGGCCGCCCAGGTGGGCACGGCCGTGCCGGCGTCGTTCGCGTGGATGTGGGCGTTGGCCTTGAGCGAGGAGCCCGCCGACAGCTTCAGGTCCTGCACCGAGCCGCCGGGGGCGGGATCGAGCGCCCCCTCGAACTGCGAGAACGACAGGTCCGGGTTGGGATAGGTGATCGCGTTGCTGGTGTTGCTCACCGTCAGCCCGGCGGTGGTGAGGTAGCCGCCCGGCGTGTTGTTCTCGTAGGTGTCGATCGAGTGGCACTGGGCGATGAAGTTGCCGCCCGAGAGCACGTAGTTGTAAATCGCGGTGATGCCGGAGGTGGACGTGTTGTGGGGCTCGCAGGCCAGCGTGTAGCACGAGCCCGCGAGCAGGTTGAAGTCGCTGATGACGTCGTAGTTGGGGATGCCGGCGCGGTTCAGGATGTCGGTGTGGATCGCCGCGTTGGCGGAGTTGACCGCGACCTTGGGCTTGAAGGTCAACGTGTAGCGGACGTCCACGGTGACGTCCGAGGTGGTCTGGTAGACGACCACGTTGCTGCCGAAGGCGTTGATGAGCGGCAGGGCGAGGCTCGCGTACGCCTGGTGGACGATGAACGGCCCGGCGCGGAAGTCGACCGAGGCCGCGGAGCCCGCACTCGGCTTGATCTTCGCCGCCAGGGCGGTGAAGTCGATCCCGTCCTTGGCCTTGCCCGCCTTGATCGCCCACTTCACCGGGATCTTGTTCTGGAGCAGGTTGTTCACCAGGCCGTAGGCCTTGATGTTGAACGGCGCCACCAGCGTCTGGTGCGCGTTGTCCATCGGGATCACCAAGGACCCGGCCGGGATCAGCTCGAGATTGGGAGCGGGGCCGGGGAGGTCCTGGGCCGCGACCGGTGGTGCCACGAGCGGGGCGAACCCGAGCCCCAACGCCAGGACCAGGAGGGGGGCGAGGCGCGCGCGCGCGGCGCCGCCGGCCCGCGGGCGCGGATCCGTGCCTGCGGGCGATGCCATCGCGGTGTCCTGCCGAGCCGACAAACAGTTCTCCCGGGGGCGTCGTGCCGACCGTCCCTTCTGGATGGACACCCCGGCGCACGCGGGGTGCCCGGTCCTGGAACGCGAGGGGTTCCGAGTTCGAGCGACGGCTGACGCCGTCGGGTGCTTTCCCGCTAAGGTCATCGGCGATTGGGGCGCAGCGCCTTAAGTGAAGTTGGGGCAACGCCGGTGGGGCGGGCGGAGGGGCCGCGCGCGCCCGGATCGCTCGCAGGTGCGGGCTTGGACGAGCGGGTGCAGGCAGCGTCATCGTGCCTTCATGAGGAAGGCGAGACGGTGGGCGGAACCCATTCGGGGAGAATGGGCTGGACGGTCTAACCTCGCCCCAGGGGTCGCCGCGCGGGGAGCGGCTCGGGCGGCTCGGTCCGGCCGCCGCCCGCGATCTCGAGCGGGTGCCCCGCCTCACACGCGTCGTTGCGGATCACGGCGAGCCCGATCCATCCCGCGCCGTCTCGGACCGCGCGGGTGAGGATCCCGGCGGGCCGGCCCTCGGCGGTCAGGCCGGCGGGCGGCGCGGGCACGGCTCCGGGTCCCTTGACCCGGGCCAGCCGCCGCTTGACGCTCTGGTAGGTGACGAGGCGCATGAGCGTCTCCTGACCGGTGTAGCATCCCTTGTCCAGGTGCACCTCGTGCGCGAGGCCGACCTCGAAGGGCGTGAAGGTCTCGACGATCTCGTGCCCGTGCCCGGGCCGCCCGGCGAGGATGCGCTGGCGCGTCCGGGCTTGATCGTCGCCGGCCGGGGCTTGGGCTCCCAGCGTCAGCGCCTCGTCGTCCGGTGCCAGCACCGCGGTGGGGATGCCGGCCCGCTCCGTCATGGTACCCGGCGCGGGCGCCGCGCCTCCGGCCGCCACCGCCACCGGCAGCTCGTGCGAGCGGTCCTCGATCCGCACGTCGTCGCGGAAGACGTGGCGGTCGAGGAAGGCGGCGAGTTCGGCGCCCGGCGCGTCGTCGCGGAACAGCCAGAGCGCCCCGTCCGACCCGGCGCCCACCACGGCGCGGTGCAGCAGCCGGCCGCGGAAGTCGCAGAACAGCGTCGCGCGGCACTGGCCGGGCGTGAGGTCGGCCAGGGCATTGGTCGAGATGCGATGGAGCAGGGCCAGCGCATCGCGGCCGGCGAGGCGGAGGGCCGTGGTCTCGGTCATCGGGGGTCCGGGGTCGGGGTCGGCGCGGCGTCCTGCAGCAGTCTACCGCACGCCGCCCCGGCGCTGGCGAGTGGCCGCTCGGCGATGCTACATTCCCGCGTCTCGTGAGGAGCCCCCGATGATCTCCAGCGACACCCTCGCCGACCTGCTCGAGACCCTCGTCAACATCCCGAGCGAGACCGGCCACGAGGCCGCGATCGCCGACTGGATGGCGGCCCGGCTCGGCGCCCTCGGCCGCGGCGAGGTCCAGCGCACCGGGCAGTCGCTGGCCTGGCGCGGCCCGCGCGGGCGCGCCGCCCGGCCGCTGGTCGTGCTCGCCGGCCACCTGGACACGGTGCCCGCCAACGGCAACGCCACCGCGCGCCGCGACTCCGGCCGGCTCTACGGCCTCGGCTCCAGCGACATGAAGGGCGGCGACGTGGTCCTGCTCGCCCTGCTCGAGAGCCTCGATCCCGCGCGCCTGCGGTTCGACCTGGCGGCGGTGTTCTACGACGCCGAGGAGGGCCCGGCCGCGGGGAACGGACTGGGCCGCGTGCTGCGCGAGCTGCCGTGGCTCGCCGAGGCGCGGCTCGCCATCCTGCTCGAGCCCACCGATCTGCGCGTCGAACTGGGCTGCATCGGCACCATGAACGCCGAGGTGCGGGTGACCGGCAAGAGCGCCCACAGCGCCCGGCCGTGGCTGGGCGTCAACGCCGTCGCGCGGGCGGCCCCCTGGCTCGCCGAGGTGACGCGCTTCCCGGTCACGCCGGTCCAGGTGGGCGGGGTCGAGTACCGCGAGACGCTGCAGGTGACCACGCTGCACGCGGGGCGCGCCCGCAACGTGGTGCCGGACGAACTCACGGTGAACCTCAACTACCGCTTCCCGCCCGACCGCACGCTCGACCAGGCGGAAGCGCGGCTCAAGGCCCTGGTGCCCTCCGAGTTCGGATTCGCGGTGGTGGACCGCGCCGCCGCCGGCCAGGTGTGCGCGGACCTGCCCGAGGTCGCGGAGTTCGTCCAGCGCTTCGGCGCCAAGGTGACCGGCAAGCAGGGCTGGACCGACGTCGCGCGCTTCACCGCCGCGGGCGTGCCGGCGTTCAACTTCGGTCCCGGCATCCCCGAGCAGGCGCACCAGGCGGACGAGTACTGTCCGCTCGAGAACCTCGACGTCGCCTATCGCTGGCTGGCCCAGTTCCTGAGCGAGGCGGCGCGATGACGCGCGGCGAGCCGTCCGCTGGGGTCCCGGCCGGGCCTTCGGTCCCCGCGCCCTCCGCGCCCGCCCAGCCCGGGCCCTTCAATCCGCTGCTCTTGGGGCCGGGCGAGTATCCGTTCGTCACGCTCGACCGGATGCGCCGGGAGCTGGTCCCCGCCGGCGTCCAGGTCATCCACTTCGGCATGGGCGACCCGCGCGAGGAGACGCCCGAGTTCATCCGTGCGGCGCTCCGCGACGCGGTGACGCCGGTCTCGAGCTATCCGCTCGCCGCCGGGCAACCCGAGCTGCGCGCGGCGGCGGCGCGCTGGTTCGCGCGGCGCTTCGGCGTGGCGCTCGACCCCGACCGCCACCTGCTGCCCGCCAACGGCACCAAGGAGGCGGTGTTCCTCATGGCGATGGCGGTGGTCGGCCAGGGGGACGAGCCGCGCCGCACGGTGGTCATCCCGACGCCGGCCTATCCGGTCTACGAGCCGGGGGCGCGCTACGCCGGCGCCGACGTGCACCTGGTCCCGCTGCGCTCGGAGGACGGCTGGCGCTTCGATCCCGACCGCGTGCCGGAGGCGGTGTGGGCGCGCACCGCGCTCTCAAGCCCGAGGACTACCGGCGCGTGCTGGAGCGGGCGCGCACCCACGGCTTCTGGGTGGCCTCGGACGAGGCCTACGCCGAGGTGTGGTTCGACGCCCCGCCGCCCTCGATCCTCGAGAACGGTCTCGAGAACGCGGTGGCGCTCCACACCCTGAGCAAGCGCTCGGCGATGACCGGCTACCGCTCGGGCTTCATCGCCGGCGACCCGCGCCTGATCGAGGGCCTGCGCCGGTTCCGCCCCAACGTGGGGGTCGCGACCCCGGACTTCGTCCAGCGCGCGGCGATCGCGGCCTGGGACGACGACCCGCACGCCGACCGCCAGCGCGAGCGCTACGCGGCCAAGCGCCGGCTGTTCCTGGACGACTTCGCCCGGCGCGGCTGGGCGGTGGAGGGGAGCCAGGCCACCTTCTATATCTGGATGAAGGCGCCGGGCGGCGACGACGTCGCCTTCGTGCGGCGGCTGATGCGCGTCGGCCTGGTGGCGACCCCCGGATCGTTCCTGGGTGCGGCGGGGGGAGGCTTCGTGCGCTGGGCGCTGGTGCCGACCGTGGACGAGTGCCGCGAAGCGCTCACGCGCCTGGACGCGATGACCGGCGCCCAGTCGTGAGCGACGCGACCCGCAAGGCCGAGGCCGGCGCGGGGCTCCCCGCCGAGGTGGTCGCCCGCTGGGCCGAGACCATCGCCGCGGCCTATGCGGGGCGCGTGCCGCTCGACGATCCGCAGGCGCGCGGCGCGGTCGAGGGCGCGGTGGCCTCGCTCGATGCCGGCACGTTGCGCGTCGCCGCGCCGCCAGGAGAGGGCGGGGCGGACGACGCCTGGATCACGCACGGCTGGCTCCAGCAGGCGCTCTCGCTCTACTTCCGCATGCGGGTCTCGAGCACGATGGAGGTCGGGCCGTTCGAGTTCCACGACAAGATCCCGCTCAAGCGCGGGCTCGCCGCGGCCGGCGTGCGGGTGGTGCCGCCCGGGGTCGCGCGCTACGGCAGCTTCCTCGAGCCGGGGGTCATCCTGATGCCGGGCTACGTCAACGTCGGCGCGCGCGTGGGCGAGGGGACGCTGATCGACACCTGGGCGACCGTGGGCTCGTGCGCCCAGATCGGGCGGCGCGTCCACCTCTCGGGGGGCGTCGGCATCGGCGGCGTGCTCGAGCCGCCGCAGGCCCAGCCGGTGATCGTCGAGGACGACGCGTTCGTCGGCTCGCGCGCCATCGTGGTGGAGGGCGTGCGCGTGGGGGCTGCCGCGGTGCTGGGCGCGGGGGTGGTGCTCACCTCCTCGACGCCGATCGTGGACGTGCGCGGCCCGAAGCCGGTCGAGACCCGCGGCCGCGTGCCGGCGCGGGCGGTGGTCATCCCCGGCACGCGGCCGCGCGACTTCCCGGCCGGCGCCTACGGCACGCCGTGCGCGCTCATCATCGGCGAGCGCGGCGCCTCGACCGACCGCAAGACCTCGCTCAACCAGGCGCTGCGGGACTTCGGCGTCCCGGTGTGATCACCGGCCGCCCGCGCGAGCGCGTCGCGACCGTGGCCCTGGTGCTGCTCGGGCTCACGCTCTACGCGCGCGGGTTGAGCCTCGGGTTCGTCGGCGACGACTTCATCCTGCTGGACGCCGCGCGGCGCTTCCCGTTGGGCGAGCTGCTCTCCGGCCGCCACGGCATCGTCGGCTTCTACCGGCCGGTCTCGCGCGAGCTCTACTTCTGGTGGTGGGGGCGCGTACTCGGGCTGGGCCCGTTCGGCTTCCACGCCGTCAACGCCCTCACCTTCGCCGCGATCGTCGTGATGATCGAGCGGCTCGCGCGCGGCTGGGCGGGGCCGCGCGCCGGCCGCCTGGCGGCGGTGGACTACCTGCTGTTCCCGCCCGGGAGCGCCTTGCTCGCCTGGGTCTCCTGCGCCCAGGACCTGATCGCCCTGTTCTGGGCGCTGGCGGCGATGCTGCTCTATCAGCGCGGACGCCGTTGGCCGGCGGCGTTTGCGGTCGCGCTGGCCGCGCTCTCGAAGGAGACCGCGGTGGTGATGCCCCTGGTGCTGGCGGCGATGGACGTGTTCCTTAACCCGGGCGAGGCCGCGCGCGCGCGGTGGCACCGGCTGGTCGCGGTGTGGTCGCCCGGCCAGTTCCAGGGCGCCTGGCGGCTGCCGTTCGACCTCGCGCGTGTCTATCTCCCGCCCGACACCCTCGCGGGCATCGGCGAGGCGCTGGGTTCCTACCCGGCGATGATCGTCCTCGCCGCGGTGTGCGCGGCCCTGGCGGTGCCGCGGCCGCGGGCGGCGGCGGCGGGGGGCGACGGCGCGGCCCGCGCCGCAGGTCGCGCCGCGCGCGCGGCGCCGGCGGCCGGCGACGGGACCGGGCCCGCCACGCCCGCGGGCTCCGACCGCTCGCTGCTGGGGTTCGGTCTCGCGCTGGCGCTGCTCGCGCTCCTGCCGGTGGGGTTCGTGGTCGAGCGCTGGCGCGCCTACTACTTCGCGCTCGCCGGGGTCGGCATGAGCCTCGCCGCCGGCGTGGCGCTGGCGCGGCTCGCCGTCCCCCTCGCCGAGGGGCTCCTCGCCGTGGCCGCGATCGTCAACGTGGGGGCGGGCACGATCTACCGTCCGGTCGAGTCGGCCTCCGGGCCGGCGCGGCACCCGTACGCCAACTACGCGTTCTTCCGTGAGACCGGCGCCCTCTCGGGGCAACTGCAGCGCGCCCTCGCGCCGTGGTGCGACTCGCTGCGCGCGGTCCCCCGCACCTTCGCGGCCGGCCTCCCGCCCGATCCGGTGTTCGCATCGGCGCTGGGCCCGGGCCTGCGGGTCACCTGTCGTGACACCACGAACCGGGTGCGCTTCCTGGCCGACTTCCGGCCCGCCGACGCCGGCACCACGTTCGGCGTGCTGCGATTCGATCGCGAGTCGGGGCGGTTCGTCCACGAGCGGGCCGACGCGCGCGTGCGCGCCCGCATCGGCGAGGGCTTCTTGATCCACGCCCAGTACCCGACGGCGGCCGCCTGCTTCGCGGCGGCGGTGGGCGGCGGGCCCGCCCCGCGCGAGCTGAGCTATCCGCTGGTGGTGGCCCTCGCCGCCGCGCAGCGCGGCCGCGAGGCCGAGGCGGCGTGGCGCCGGGCGCAGACGCAGGGCGCCGTACTCGATGGCGCGACGCTCGCCGCCCGGATGCTCGGGCGCGTGACGCCCTCCACCCGGTCCGGACCGGCCGGGGTCGCGGCGGGCGCGACGCCGGTGCCCGCGCCGGCGCGCAGCGGCCACGGGCCGCCCGCGCCGGGCCATCGGCTGCCGGCCGGGGCAGCCCCGGCCGACAGCGCGCTCGCCGCCCTCACGCCGCTCGCGGCGGCAGCACTGCGCGCGCCGTGGGAGGCGGCGCCGCACCGGGCGTTCGGGCGCGCGCTGCTCGCGCTGGGCCGGGCGCGCGAGGCCACGTTCGAGCTCGCGGTCGCCGGCGGCATCAGCCGTCAGATGACCGATCTCGCGTGGCTCGGGCAGGGCTACGAGGCGATGGGCGCCCTCGACGAGGCGCTGGCCGCCTACCGCCAGGCGCTCACCACCGGGCTGCCGCGCGAGGTCTACCTGCCGACGCGCGCGCACCTGTTCGCGCTGCTCAAGCGCGGCGGCGTCACGCTTGACCGGCCCCGAGGCGGCCCCTAGACTCGGCCCCATCGCTCTGGACTGCCCTGACGGCGGTCGGCCTTCCCGGCCGTCCGCCGGTTTCGCATCGGAGGCGCTCGTTGGCCACCATCCGTCTCGAGGGTCTCTCGGTGTTCGGGCATCATGGCGCCCGCCCCTATGAGAAGGAGGCCGGCCAGCGGCTCGAGGTCGATCTGGAGCTCGAGCCCAGCGACGACCGCGCCGAGCGGAGCGACCGGCTGGGCGACGCGGTGGACTACGACCGGCTCTATCAGACGGTGCGCGAGGTCGTGGAGCACGAGAGCTTCCACCTGCTGGAGCGTCTGGCGGCCACCACGGCGGAGGCCATCCTGGAACGGTTCGCGGTGCGGCGGGTGCGGGTGCGCATCGCCAAGCAGAACCTGGGATGGACCACGGGGGGCCGGGCGGTCATCGAGGTGGTCCGGGAGCGGCAGGCATGAAAGCCTTCATCGGGCTGGGCTCCAACCTGGGCGAGCGCGAGGCGCAGATCCGCATGGCGCTGGACGACCTGGCGCGCCTGCCGGCGACCCGGCTCATCCGCGCCTCGTCCCTCTACGACTCCGAGCCGGTCGGGGACGTCGAGCAGCCCAACTTCCTGAACGCCGTGGCCGAGCTGGAGACCGAGCTCACCGCCCGCCAGCTGCTCTGGAACCTGCTCCTGATCGAACGCCGGCTGGGCCGGCAGCGCACGCAGCGCTGGGGGCCGCGCACCATCGACCTGGACCTGCTGCTCTACGGCAGCCTGGTGGTGGAGGAGGAGGACCTCCAGGTCCCGCACCCTGAGCTGGTACGCCGCTCGTTCGTGCTGGTGCCGCTGGTCGAGCTCGATCCGATGCTGGTGCATCCGGTGACCGGGGAGACGCTGCTCAACCACCTCGCGTGGCTCAAGACCCGGCCGCCGGTCAAGCGCGGCACCCGGCTCTGGAATTGATGAGGATGTCGGACAACCGCTACATCGTCGTCGAGGGGGTGATCGGGGCCGGCAAGACCAGCCTGGCGCGGCTGCTCTCCGAGCACCTGCAGGGCAAGCTGGTGCTCGAGGAGGTCGAGGAGAACCCGTTCCTCAAGGACTTCTACCGGGACCGCGAGCACTACGCGTTCCAGACCCAGATGCACTTCCTGTTCAGCCGCTACCAGCAGCAGCGCGCCCTGCGCCAGCTCGACCTGTTCAGCGAGCGCACGGTCTCCGACTACCTGTTCCAGAAGGATCGCATCTTCGCGGGTCTCAACCTGTCGGAACGGGAGCTGGCGCTCTACGAGAAGGTGGTGGGCTGGCTCGAGCTGGAGGTGGTCAAGCCCGACGCGGTGGTCTATCTCCAGGCCAGCACCGAGACGCTCATGGAGCGGATCGCCAAGCGCGGGCGGCCGTACGAGAAGGACATGGATCGCGCCTACATCTCGGCGCTCAACGAGGCGTACAATCACTTCTTCTTCCACTACGTGGAGGCCCCGCACGACCCGGACGACTTCCAGGACCTGCTCAAGCGCATCCGGACGCATCGCGGGGGGACCGTGTACTACGCGCCGTTGGAGAAGGGACAGGCGACATGAGCGACGAGCACCCCGCCGGCGGTCCCACGCCGCGCCGGGCCGCGGGCGTTCCCGGGGAGGGCGGGGCACGGCCCCGCCTCACCGCGCCGCGCATCATCGAGATGAAGCGGCGCGGCGATCCGATCGTGGTGCTCACCGCCTACGACTTCCCCACCGCCCGCATCGCCGACCAGTCCGGCGTCGAGATCCTGCTGGTCGGCGACAGCCTGGGCACGGTGGTGCTCGGCTACGAGAGCACGCTGCCGGTGACGGTGGAGGACATCCTGCACCACACCCGCGCGGTGGTGCGCGCCAAGCCGGCGGCCCTGGTGGTCGCCGACATGCCGTTCATGTCCTATCAGGTGAGCGACGAGCAGGCGCTGCTCAACGCCGGGCGGCTGGTGAAGGAGGGCGGCGCCGACGCGGTCAAGCTGGAGGGGGGCGAGCGCGTCGCGGCCGCGGTGCGGCGCATGGTGGAGGCCGGCATCCCGGTGATGGGCCACCTCGGGCTCACCCCGCAGTCGGTCCTGGCGTTCGGCGGCTACAAGGTGCAGGCGCGCGGCGAGGCCGACCAGGAGCGGCTGCTGCGCGAGGCGCACCTCCTGGAGCAGGCCGGCTGCTTCTCGCTGGTGCTCGAGGGCATCCCGGCCCGCCTCGGCGTCCAGGTGAGCCGCGAGCTGGGCATCCCGACCATCGGCATCGGCGCGGGGGTGGGCTGCGACGGCCAGGTGCTGGTCACCCACGACCTGCTCGGGCTCTTCCTCGGCCACCAGCCGAAGTTCGTGAGGCGCTACGCCGACCTGGGCGGGGCGATGGGGGAGGCGTTCACCCGCTTCGTCGCGGACGTGAAGGCGCGTCGCTTCCCGAGCGACGCGGAGTCCTATTGATGCTCCGGACGCACCGCGCGTCCACCGTGCGGCGCGTGGTCGCGGGCTGGCGGCGCCGCGGGCTCACCGTCGGGTTCGTGCCGACCATGGGCGCCATCCACGCCGGGCACCTGAGCCTGGTCGAGCGCGCCGCCCGGCACGCCGACCGGGTGGTGGCGAGCGTGTTCGTGAACCCGCTCCAGTTCGCCCCGCACGAGGACTACCGCCGCTACCCGCGGCCGGCCCAGCGCGACCGCCGGTTGCTGCGCGCCGCCTCCGTGGATCTGCTGTGGGAGCCGCGGGCGGCCGAGTTCTATCCCGCCGGCCACCGCACCCGCGTCAAGGTGGAGGGCCTGGGCGACGTGCTCGAGGGGGCGTCGCGTCCCGGGCACTTCGCGGGCGTGGCGACGGTGGTGCTCAAGCTGCTCCAGGTGGTGGGCCCCGACGCGCTGTGGCTGGGGCAGAAGGACGCGCAGCAGGCGCGGATCATCGAGCGCATGGTCCAGGACCTGGACGTGCCGGTGCGGGTCCGGCGCGCGCCCACCGTGCGCGAGCGCGACGGCCTGGCGCTCTCGTCGCGCAACGCCTACCTGAGCCGCGAGGAGCGCCGGCAGGCGGTGGCTCTGTGGCGGGGGCTCGAGGCGGCACGCGCCCGGCTCCGGGCCGGCGAGCGCTCGGCGGCGCGCCTCAAGGCGGTGGTACGGCGCGTGTGGCGCGAGTACCCGCGGGTGCGGGAGGACTACGTGGCGGTGGTGGACCGCGACCTGCAGCCGCTGGCGCGCGTGCGCGGGCCGGCGCTGCTGGCGGTGGCCGCGCGCCTGGGGCGCGCCCGCCTCATCGACAACCTCGAGTGGAACGGGCGATGAGCCGCGGCACGCGGCCGCGGCGGCCCGGGTCCCGCGCGGGGGGCGAGCGATGACCCGCTACCACCACGCCCAGACCGTCGCCCTCGTCCTCGCCGCGGGACAGGGCACGCGCATGAACAGCGACCTGGCCAAGGTGCTGCACCCGATGGCGGGGCTGCCCCTGCTCGGGCACGTGCTGGGTTGCCTCGAGGTGCTGGGCGTGGGGCGGGTGCTGGTCGTCATCGGCCACCAGCGTGAGCGCGTGCGGGCCGCCTTCCCCGACGCCGAGGTCGAATGGGTGGTGCAGGCCGAGCAGCGGGGCACCGGGCACGCGGTGCTCATGGCGGGTCCCGCACTCGAGGACTTCGAGGGCACGCTGCTGGTGGTGTGCGGCGACACGCCGCTGCTGCGCGCCGGGACCCTCCACCACCTGCTCGAGCACCACGCCGCCAGCGGGGCCGCGGTCACGGTGCTCTCGACCCGCCTCCCCGATCCCAAGGGCTACGGCCGGATCGTGCGCGACTTGGAGGGCGGGATCGCCGCGATCGTCGAGGACCGCGAGGCCACCCCGCAGCAGAAGGCGCTCGACGAGATCAACTCGGGGATCTACGCCTTCCAGTATCCCGCGCTCGAGGCGGTGCTGGCGGGACTAACCACCAACAACGCGCAGGGGGAGTACTACCTGACCGACACGGTCACGCTGCTCCAGCGCGCCGGCCACAAGGCGGCGGTGCTGTGCGCCGAGGACCATCGCGAGCTGCTGGGCATCAACACCCCCGAGCAGCTGGCCGAGGCCGAGCGCATCCATGCCGCGCTCGACCCGCCGCTCCCGCCCGACGCGGGTGGTGCGCCGAGTGGTGCGCCGGGTGGTGCGCCGGGTGGTGCGCCAAGTGGTGCGTAGCATGGCGCGCCGCGGCGGGGGCGTCGCGCGACCGGCCCCGGTGGTGCGCCGAGGGGTGGCGCGTCTGTGGGCGCCGTGGCGCATGACCTACGTGGGTGGGGCGGGGACCCCGCCGGGCTGCCTGTTCTGCCGGACCGCCCGGACGCGCGCCGACCGGCCCGCGCTGGTGCTGGCCCGGCGACCACGGGCCTTCCTGATGTTGAACCGCTTCCCGTACAATCCCGGGCATCTGATGGTGGCGGTGCGGCGGCACGCGGCGCGCTTCGACCAGTTGACCGCCGACGAGCGGACCGACGTGATCGATCTGACGGCGCTCGCCGAGCGGGCGCTCGCCGCCGAGTACCGGCCGCACGGCATCAACTATGGCGCCAACGTGGGACGGGTCGCGGGGGCCGGCTTCCCGGGGCATCTGCACCTGCACCTCGTGCCGCGCTGGGACGGGGACACGAACTTCATGCCGGTGGTGGGCGAGACCAAGGTGCTGCCCGAGTCGTTGACGCGCACCTGGTCCCGGCTGCGTCGGGCGATCCAGGGGCTCGCGCGGAGCACGGACCGTGGCGCGTCGCGCTAAGGGCGGGGTGGCGGGGCGCATCGCCCTCGCGGGTCTGGCGCTGCTGGTGGCCGCGCTGGTGGTCTCGTGGGCCTACGCGGCCTTCTGGCCGAAGACCGGGCCGGCGAGCCGGATGACGATGGTCGGGACCCCGGCGCGGCGGGTGATCCGCGTGCAGGTGCTGAACGGCTCCGGGGAGGGCGGCATCGGATCGCGGGTGGCGTCGTTCCTGAGGCAGGGGGGATTCCAGGTGGTCGAGGTGCGCAACGCCGACCGCGATGACTACTTCGCCACCATGGTGGTGGCGCGGCGCGGCGATCCGGTCTCGGCCCGGGCGGTGGCCCACTATCTCGGGGGCCCGCCGGTGATCCGGCAGGCGTGGAACTCGGATGTCGCGGACGTCACGGTGGTGCTCGGCAGCGATCGCAGCCGGCTCCACCTGGACGATTGACCCAGGAGAGGAGAGACGCTCGTGTTCGGACTCGGTGGTGCAGAGATCGGCCTGATCTTCCTGATCGTCCTGCTCATCTTCGGACCCAGCCAGATCCCCAAGATGGCGCGCGGGCTCGGCCAGGCCTTGCGGGAGTTCCGGAAGGCGCAGCGCGAGATCACCGACGAGGTGAATCGCGAGGACCCGCCGGCCGAGAAGTCGGACAAGCCTGGCCCGACCAGCGGGAGCGGCACCGGCACGAGCTAGGCTCGCTCCGAGTTACTGCTGCTGGGCGTCGGCGCGGAAATCCTTGACGACCGCCTTGGCGCGCAGTCCCGCCACCCAGGCGGCGAAGAACGCCTGCTGGCGCTTGGTGATGATCTCTTGGGTGATCTGGGCCTTGAGCTGGTCGAACGCGGCCGAGTCGGCCGGCGCGTGCTGGTTGACCCGCACGAAGTACCAGCCGCCCAGCGTCTCGAGCGGTCCGATGGTGCGACCCACTGGCGTGCCGAAGGCCGCACCCACCACCTCGGGCACCGTGCCGAAGCGCGCGTCGGGCTGGGCCCGGCTCATCGACTCCACCGTGAAGGGCGTGAGCCCCGCGGCCTTGGCGGCCCCCTCGAGCGGGAGGCCCTGCTGCAGACCCTCGGCCACCTTGGCCGCCACCGGCTTGGCCATGGTGACGCGGGCCTCCACCTGCGCCAGCTGGCGCAGCGGCTCGGCGATCTCCTCCTTGGGCGGGGCGCCGGACGGGCGCTGGGCGGCCACCTGGACGATGGTGAGCGCGTCCGAGCTCGGCACCACGTCGCTGACCGCACCGACCTTGGCGCTCAGGCCCCAGTCCGCGGCCGCGGCGGCGCTCTGCAGCTCGGGGGGGGCGGCACTGTAGTCATAGAACCCGGTCTTGGAGGTGGAGAAACCGTTCTCGGCCGCCGCCTTGCCCAACC
This sequence comes from Candidatus Eiseniibacteriota bacterium, assembly GCA_005893365.1. Lineage (GTDB taxonomy): Bacteria > Eisenbacteria > RBG-16-71-46 > RBG-16-71-46 > RBG-16-71-46 > WS-11. The sequence continues at coordinate 1,212 of VBPB01000059.1, read as the reverse complement.
CGATGTGCACGGCGCGATCCCGGATCTTCTTGGCGGCGTCGGTCTGGTCGCGCAGCGAGCTCTCGCCCGGGCGGACCCGGATGGCGATCTGCGCCACCCGCATGTTGGGGAGGGAGGAGACCGGGTCGGGGATGCGGTCGAGCACCTTGAGGACCACCCAGTAGGGGCCGTCCGGGAACGGGTCGCTGATGCCCCCCTTGGGGAGGGCCGCCATCTTCGCCTCGAGCGCCTGACCGAACTCGTGGGGCTGGAAGACGCGGTTGATCTCGCCGCCCTTGGCCGCCCCCGGGCCCTCGGAGTAGTCCCGCGCCAGCCCGGCGAAGTCCTCGCCGCGCCGCGCGCGGTCGGCCAGGCCCTGCGCCTGCTCCTGGGCGGAGCGGATCTCCTCCGGCTTGAACTTGATCGGGATCTGCAGCACCTCGAGCTGGGTGCGCGGGCCCGAGGCGAACCGGCCCTTGTAGCGCTGATAGAGGCGCTCGAGGTCCGCGTCCGAGGGCGCGGGCGCCTGCTGCCCGGCCGGCGGTACCTGGACCACCGTGATGCCGACCTTCTCGAACCGGTCGCGGTAGGCGGCGCGCAGCTCGGGCTCGGAGAGCTTGAGCGAGGCGACCAGCCTTTCTTGGAGTTTGCGCACCGGCAGCTGCTGGCGCGTCATCTCCTCGAAGGGCGCCCAGTTGTTCTTGGGGTCGCGCAGCGCCGCCACGTACTTGTTGGGGTCGAACTTCCCGTCGGTCTTGAACGCCGGGGCGTCCGCGAGCGCGGCCGGGGGATTGCTCTGCAGCGCCAGCACGACCTCGCGGTCGTAGGCCTTGAGCCCGAGGGCCTTGGCCCGGGCGCCCACCAGCTTTTGGGTGACGAGCATCCGCCAGGCCTGCGTCCCGAGGTCGCGCTGCTCCTCCGAGGAGGGATCGGAGCCGCTCTGGCGCTGGAAGGCCACGGTCTGGTCGTTGAGGGCGTTGGCGTATTCGACGCGCGAGATGCCCGCGCCGTCGACGGTGCCCACGTCGCCGCGGCTCCTCGCGTTGGTGGAGGAGTTGAGGCCGGCGCCGAGCAGGAAGACGAAGCCGCCGACGAAGGTGACGACGGTCACGATGATGAGCGTCCACCACAACACCTTGATGCGCTTGTTGCCCACTCGCAGGTACTTGAGCATTCGGGACCCCGGGACACAGTTCGTCGACGCATGGTGCGGAAGCGACGGGGGATTCTATC
>VBPB01000315.1 GCA_005893365.1 Candidatus Eiseniibacteriota bacterium | reverse complement strand
TCTCTTCGCCCCGCATACCACTGAATCGTCGCGCGAGGTTCTTCACGTGTCGGCCGGGATCGGTCCGGTTACGCTTGAAGCGGTAGTTCTCGATTAGTAGGCAGGTCATCTCTTCGAATGTGATGCGCTGGGGCAGCTCGATGTAGCGACCGCTAGCGGCCTCGTCGATACGTCTGCGAAGGAATGCGAGCGCCTCATCGCGGTCGGCGGTGCTCGTGCTCTCGCGTCTGACCTCTCCATCGAGGTAGAACTTGATGGACCAGTTCTGCGTGCCCTTGCGCCGGTAGAGCGTGCCTTGGCTGACGGATGGCATGGCCGTGCCCCGGGGGCGGGTTACTCGGGGGCATCGGAGGGGGGCAGCGACCGCCCGCGGCTCCTGCGGCGCTCGCCTCATTCTATCGCGGTCGCGGCAACGCGGCACTGAGAATCGCAAAAGCCGAGGACGTCCTGCCGCGCGGCCGCCCCTCCGTTGTACCCCCGCCGCCCGCTCGCGTATGGTGCCGTCATGGGCACGCCTCTCATGATCAGCGTCGCCGGGGTGCGCGGGATCGTCGGCGAGACGCTGACCCCGCCGGTGGTCGCGCGCTTCAGCGCCGCCTTCGCCCGCTCGCTCGGCCAAGGTCCGGTCGTGGTCGGGCGCGACGCGCGGCGCTCGGGTCCGATGATCTACCGCGCGGTGGCGGCGGGCCTCACGGCCGCCGGCCGCGACGTCATCGACATCGGCCTCGCGACCACGCCCGCCACCCAGGTGGCGGTCGAGACCCGGCATGCGGCGGGTGGGGTCATCCTCACCGCCAGCCACAATCCGGCGCCCTGGAACGCGCTCAAGTTCCTCTCCGATCGCGGCGAGTTCCTGGACGCCGAGCGCGGGGCCGAGGTGCGGCGCCGTTTCGAGGCGGACGAGGACCTCTGGGTCGGCTTCGACCGGCTCGGCGGCGAGTCGGTCGAGCCCGGCGCCCTGGCGTGGCACCTCAAGCGCGTGATGGACCTGCCGTTCGTGGACCTCGCCGCCATCCGCCGCCGCGCGCTCAAGGTGGTGGTGGACGGCTGCGCGAGCGTCGGCGGGGTCGCCGTCCCCCGCCTGCTGCGCGAGTTGGGATGCCAGGTCACGGAGTTGGATTGCACTCCAGACGGCAACTTCACCCGCGAGCTCGAGCCGTTGCCCGAGCATCTGGGCGCGCTCCGGGCCAAGGTGCGCGAGGCGCGCGCCGACTTGGGCGTGGCCCTCGATCCGGACTCCGACCGCGCGGCGTTCGTGGACGCGGCCGGGACCCCGCTGGGCGAGGAGTACAGCCTGGCGCTGGCGACCCAGGTCGTGCTCGCGGCGAAGCCCGGGCCGGTCGTGACAAACCTATCCACGTCCCGTATCATGGATAGCGTCTGCGCCCGCGCGGGGGTCACCCTCCATCGCACGCCGGTGGGCGAGGCCCACGTGGTCGCGGGGATGCGCGCGCTGGGCGCGGTCGTGGGGGGCGAGGGCAACGGCGGCGTGATCGTCCCGGCCGCCCATTACGGGCGCGACGGGTTGGTGGCGGCGGCACTGGTCTGCCAGGCGCTGAGCGGGGACGGTACGACCCTCCGTGCGCTGGCGGACGCCCTGCCGAGGCTGAGCATGGTGAAGACCAAACTCGCGCGAGCCGATGAAGCGTGGGACCGGACGGCCCCACGGCTGCGCGCGGCCTTCCCCGACCATCAGGCCGATGCGGCCGACGGCCTGCGCCTGAGCCGCGGCGAGGAGTGGGTGCACATCCGCCCGTCCGGGACGGAACCGGTGGTGCGCATCATCGCGGAATCGCCCGGTGAGGTCCGCACCCGGGAACTGATCGAGACGGCGCGGCGCGCGCTCGTGGGCGCGTAGCCAGGGGGGGAGCGAGCATGTGCGGGATCGTGGCGTACGTGGGGAGCCGGCCGTGCCTGCCCATCCTGCTCGAGGGGCTCAAGCGGCTCGAGTACCGGGGCTACGACTCGGCCGGGGTCGCCATCCAGTGTGACGGGAAGGTCGCGGTCCGCAAGGCGGCGGGCAAGATCGCCCACACGCGCTGGGCCACGCACGGCGAGCCCAACGACGTCAACGCCCATCCCCACGGCGACTGCGGTGGGCGGGTGGCGCTGGTCCACAACGGCATCATCGAGAACTACCTGGTCTTGAAGAGCGCGCTCCAGGCGGAAGGCCACACCTTCCACACCGACACCGACACCGAGGTGCTGGCCCATCTGATCGAGAAGCACCTGCGGCGCGGCCTCCACCTGGAGCAGGCGGTGGGAGCGGCGCTGCGCGCGGTCGAGGGCACCTACGGCATCGCCGTGGTGAGCGCCGACGAGCCGGGCGTGGTGGTGGGGGCCCGCAACGGGAGCCCGCTGGTGGTGGGCGTCGGCGACGGCGAATACTTCCTGGGCTCCGACGTGGCGCCGATCGTCGCGCACACGCGCCAGGTGGTCTACCTGGACGACGGCGAGATGGTGGTGCTGTCGGCGGACGGGTTCCACACCGCGACCATCGAGCACGAGCGCGTCGACAAAGAGGTCCACGAGGTGGAGTGGGACTTGGGGCGCATCGAGAAGGGCGGCTTCGCCCACTTCATGCTCAAGGAGATCTACGAGCAGCCGGAGTCGGTGCGCAACGCGATGCGCGGGCGCGTGCTGGACGCGGAAGGCCTGGCGCGGCTGGGCGGGCTCAGCCGGACGCCGGGGGCGCTGCGCGACATCCGCCGCATCATCATCCTCGGCTGCGGCACCTCCTGGCACGCCGGGCTGATCGGCGAGTACATGCTCGAGGAGCACGCCCGCATCCCGGTCGAGGTCGAGTACGCCTCGGAGTTCCGCTACCGCAATCCGCTGGTCGAGCCGGGCACCGCGGTGGTGGTCATCTCGCAGTCGGGGGAGACCGCCGACACGCTGGCGGCGATGCGCGAGGCGCAGCGCAAGGGCGCGCGCGCGCTCGGCATCGTCAACGTGGTGGGCTCGACCATCGCCCGCGAGTCGGACGGCGGCGTCTACATCCACGCCGGTCCCGAGATCGGCGTGGCCTCGACCAAGGCGTTCACGAGCCAGGTGACGGTGCTGGCGCTGCTCACGCTGACGCTGGGCCGGCAGCGCGAGATGTCGCTCGAGGAGGGCATGACCCTGGCGCGGGCGCTGGAGCAGATCCCGTCCCAGATGGAAACCATCCTCGCCGCGAGTGCGGCGGTCGAGAAGATCGCCAAGCAGCACGCGCAGCACAACAACTTCATCTACCTGGGCCGCGGCTACAACTTCCCGGTGGCGCTCGAGGGCGCGCTCAAGCTCAAGGAGATCTCGTACATCCACGCCGAGGGCTACCCGGCGGCGGAGATGAAGCACGGGCCGATCGCCTTGATCGACGAGAACATGCCGATCGTGTTCATCTGCACGCGCGACGCGGCCTACGACAAGGTGATGAGCAACATGATGGAGGTCCGCGCCCGGCGCGGGCGCATCATCGCCATCGCCACCGAAGGGGACGAGGAGGTGCGGCGGCGCGCCGACCACGTGCTCTACGTGCCGCAGACGCTCCCCATGCTCCAGCCCATGCTGTCGGTCATCCCGCTCCAGCTCCTGGCCTACCACATCGCGGTGCTGCGCGGCTGCGACGTGGATCAGCCGCGCAACCTGGCCAAGAGCGTGACGGTCGAATAGGAGGACGCGCGTGAAGTCTCCGATCCACGTCGAGGACGCCCCCCAGGCCATCGGGCCCTACAGCCAGGCGCAGGTGGTCCGGCTCCACGGCGGCAACCGTCTGGTGTTCACCGCCGGCCAGGTGGGCTTGGACGCCAAGACCGGCGAGCTGGTGGCGGGAGGGGTGGCCGAGCAGACCGCCCAGGTGATGAAGAACCTGAGCGCGGTGCTCGCCGGCGCCGGGCTCACGCTGGCCGACATCGTCAAGACCACGGTGTACCTGGCCGACATGCAGGACTTCCAGGCGATGAACGAGGTGTACGGGCGACACTTCCCGACCGATCCGCCGGCGCGCTCGACCATCGCCGCCGCCGGACTGCCGCGGGGTGCGCGCGTCGAGATCGACGTCATCGCGTCCGGCCGCGACCTCTGAGCCGCGCCCCGGCCATCGGTCTTAGGCCGCCGCACGCCGCCGGGCCGCGCCGTCGTCCGGACCGGCGGGGGCGCTCGGGACGCGTACGGCCGTCCTTCCACTTAGGCCGGAGGAGCGTGCCGTGAGCGAGCGGCGCCGCATCGAGATCCGCCTCACCGCCCAGGTGGCCTGTGCCGGTTGAGCGTCAAAGCTGGGTCCGGCGGACCTGCGCACCGCGTTGCACGGCCTCCCGAGACCGAAGCGGGACCGGCGCGTCCTGGTGGATCACTCCACGCTCGACGACGCCGGGGTCTTCGCCTTCGGCCGCGGCGAGGCGCTCGTCCAGACGGTGGATTTCTTCACCCCGGTCGTGGACGATCCGTACGACTATGGACGCATCGCGGCGGCCAACGCCCTCTCCGACGTGTACGCGATGGGGGGCCGGCCGATGACCGCACTGGCGGTGTTGTGCTACCCGGACGCCGAGCTGCCCCCGGAGGTGATGCGGGAGATCCTCCGCGGGGGACAGGACATCATGACCAAGGCGGGCGTGAGCATCCTGGGCGGCCACACGGTCCGCGACCCGGAGCTCAAGTTCGGCTACAGCGTCACCGGCGTGGTGCAGCGGCGCCGCCTGCTCACCAACGCGGGCGCGCGGCCGGGCGACCGGTTGCTGCTCACCAAGCCCATCGGGACCGGCATCCTGGCCACGGCCCTCAAGCAGTCGCAGCTGGGCGCCCCGCAGCTGGCGCGGCTCACCAAGCAGATGACCACGCTCAACCGCGCAGCGTCCGAGGCGGCGACCGAGTTCGGCGCCCGGGCCGCCACCGACGTGACCGGCTTCGGGCTGCTGGGGCACGCCTCGCAGTTGGCCGACGCGAGCCGCGTCACGCTTAGGCTCCGGCCGCGGGCGTCCTGGCTGCTGCCGCGCGTGCTCGAGCTGGCGGCGGCGGGGGTGACCCCCGGCGGCCTGCACAAGAACCGGGCGTTCTTCCGGAGCTCGGTCGGCGGGTCCGTGACCCCCGAGGCGCTCGAGCTGGCTCTCTACGACCCGCAGACCTCGGGCGGGCTGCTGATCGCCGTGCCGGCGCGGCGGTGGACGGCGATGGTGGGCGGGCTCAAGCGGCGGCGGGTGTGGATGGTCGAGATCGGCGAGGCGATCGCGCGCGGCGCGCGCTCGATCGAGCTGGCGTGACGGTGGCGAGCGGTCAGCGATCACTCAACACGCGCGCTCACGTCCTCGCGCAGTAAGAGGTCGCACTGCGGGCATCTTTCGTTGCCGGACCTCGTGTCGATCAGGCATGCCCCGCAGATGGCGTCCTCCGTCTCGACACTGAGTACATGCTCGACCCCATCTGGGTCCACACCATGATGGAAGTCCTCCCATCGTGAGGTTGTCCCCCCACGGATCACCCTGCTCGGCGATGTGGCCCGCTTCTCGGATGAAGCCGGCCAGAGGCAATGGGCTGCTCCATGCTCATCCTCGAAGTCCCAAACGGCCCAGATCTCCCGGCTATGTCCTCGTCGTAGCGTTTCAAGTCGAAGAACACCACGAGCACGAGATCGCGAGCAGAGTCCCCGAGCATGGACTTGCGCGCGACCGCCTCGACGACGAGACCCGCAGCCGTGCCCCATCGACCGAGACTGCGGTGGCGTAGGTCGCGGCGGTGGAGCACCTCGTGCATCGAAATCTCCTGTACCGAGCCATCCGGCATGCTCACCTTCACCGTCGTGGGCGGCTGCGTGAGTTGGACCTTCAACGGTTCCTCGGCGCGCTGCGGATCGGTGCACAGGTAGTCGCACGAGTGGTCGTCCGCCGGTTCCGCGCGAGTGAGGACGTAGGCGGAGCCGTGCTCGATGTTGTATGCGCGGA
>VBPB01000314.1 GCA_005893365.1 Candidatus Eiseniibacteriota bacterium | reverse complement strand
CACGCCTACCGCGTCGTCCCGGCGGGCATCGCCGGGCTGCGCGCGCTGGGTGCCGCGATGGCCGCCGACACCTCGGTCGCCCGCCGGGCCGAAGCCGAGCTGCGCGCCCGCGTCGCCGCCTCGCCCTGGAACGGGATCGACTCGGAGTTGCTCTCGGACGTCGTGCTCGCGCGCGGCGACCGTGCCGGGGCGCGGGCGCTCCTGGAGCGGGCGCTGAGCACCTCCCCCGCGCTGCCCAGGGCGCACGAGCGGCTCGGGCTCATGGCACTCGCCGCCGGCGATGCGCGGGCGGCGCTGGATGAGTTCCGGCGCGAGTACCAGCGCCACCCCGAGACGGCCCGCAACGCGCTGCACGAGGGGATGGCGTGGCGGCGGCTGGGCGACCTCAAGCGCGCCCGCGGCGCCTACCGGCGCGAGCTGCGGAGGGATCCGCGGAGCACCGAGGCGCTCGATTCGCTGGACGCGGTGGAGCGGGTGATCGAGCGGGGACGCCGGTAGTCGTGGTCGGATCGACGTGTCGGAGGCGACGCCGCCACCGCCCTGCCGCCTACCTCGCTCGCCCGCGAAGCCGCGCCTCCCCCAGCGCGTGGGACTTCTCGGCGAACTCCACGGTGACCGTGTCGTCCACGAACGTCATGCGGAAGCGGTACCGATTGATGTTCCCCACTTCGTCGTAGTCGAGGGCGAAGGTGCTGTCGCTTTCCCAGGCACCACTCACGGCGACCGGCAACCCGAATCGCCCGTTGGAGGAGACGCGCGGGACGCCGTCCAGACCGACCGGCCGGAGCGCGTCACGCCGGTCGCCGAGCTCCAGCTGGAGCCGAGCCTCGGCACCTCCCGGAAAGGTGAGGACGAAGGACTCGAGGTCGAGCGAGTTGGCGTCGAGCGCATAGCTCCGGCCCGAGATCAGCCCCGCCAGCGCAGGGGCGGGGGCCACCGGTTGGGCGGCGGGCGGCCGGGTCGCCTTGTGGAGCGCGGCCGCGAGACGCGCCGACCCGGTCGGGTCCTCCGGCAACCGCTGGTCGGACTTGATGGCGCGACCGATGAAGCTCCCGATATCGCCGGGCTCGAACGCTCCCCCGGTGAAGATCACGACCAGGTTCTTCGCGGGCACGACGCTGATGCGTTGGCCGCCCCGCCCCAGCCCCTCGAACTCCGGCGGCGTCCGGTCGGGATAGATCCAGAGCCCGTAGCCGTATTCCTGCCCCGGACTGAATCCCGGGTGGGAGTGCACCTGGACGGCGGCCCGCATCCAATCCGCGGGGACGAGCTGGCGGCCCTCCCAGCGACCCCCGTTGAGCCAGAGGTACCCGATCTTGGCCATGTCGCGGGGCTGGAGGTGGAGGTCGCCCCACCCGTGCGTAATGCCCTGACGGTCGGCGGGCCAGTCCGCTCGCGCGATGCCGAGCGGTCCGAGCAGCTCGCGGCGGGCGAAATCCAGCGCGTCCATCCCGGTCGCCTGCGTGATGACGCCCGAGAGCAGGTGCATGCCACCGGAGCAGTACTCGAACCGGCTGCCCGGCTCCGCCACCATGGGGAGATCGAGCATGAACTGGATCCAGTCGGGGCTGCCCATCATCTGCGAGAGGGTGATCTCCCCGTGCTCCCGGTGGCAGTCCAGTCCCGACGTCATCGTCAGCAGGTGCTCGATCGTGAGGCCCTGCTTCCAGGCGTCGCGGTTGGCGACGGTCCGGCCCCCGAAGAGCCCCAGCACCGGCTGCGTCACCCCGCTCAGGTCGTGCCGTCCGATGGCGACGCCGACGAGGGTCGAGGTGACGCTCTTGGTCACCGACGCGACGTCGTGCCGCAGATCGTCCTGGAAGGGCCAGAAGTAGGCATCCAGCACGAGGTAGCCGTTGCGAACGATGGTCAGGCTGTGGATCGCGATTTTCCGCTGGCGGATCAAGTCGAATGCTTCGGACAACACCCGGGAGTCCATCCCCTGCGCTTCGGGGGAGGAGCGGCGCCAGCCATGGGTGGGCCAGTGACCCTCCTGCGCGACCGCGCCCGGGAGGGGGCGGCTCGCGCCCGCCAGGCCCGCAAGGGCGAAGGCGCCCACCACGGCGATCCGTCTGGCATGCCGCATGGCGACCCCTAAGACGGCGCGGCGCTACAGCAGCCCGACGATCGACCGCTGCGCCTGCTCGAGCAGGCCGTGCGCCTGGACCCCCCACCAGAGCGTGAGGGCCGCCATCGCCAGCACCGCCAGGATCGCGGGCGCCGCCCAGGCGATCTCCACCGGCTCGCCCTGGGGCTCCTGCATGTACATGGCGACGGTGACGCGCAGGTAGTAGAAGATCGAGACCACGCTGTTGAGCACGCCGACGATGACCAGCGGGACGAGCCCCGCCTTCACCGCGACGCTGAACACGTAGACCTTGCCCATGAAGCCCGCGGTCGGCGGGATGCCGCCCAGCGAGAGCATGAACAGGGTCATCGCCAGGGCGAGCGCCGGATGGCGGGCGCCGAGGCCGGCCAGGTCCGAGAGCCGCACGCGCTCCTCCTGCTCGCGGCCGAGCAGCGCCAGCACGCCGAAGGCGCCCAGGTTCATCACCGAGTAGACCGCGAGGTAGAAGAGCGCCGCCGAGCCGCCCTCGGGGCCGCCCGCCGCCACGGCGACCAGTAGATATCCGGCGTGGGCGATGCTGGAGTAGGCCAGCATGCGCTTGAGGTTGGTCTGGAGCAGGGCGGTCACGTTGCCGAGCGTCATGGTGAGGATGGCGACCCAGATGAGCAGCGGCCGCCACTCGGCCTGAAGCCCCCCGAGGGCCGTGAGGACCACGCGCAGCAGGCCCGCGAACCCCGCGGCCTTGGCGCCGGCCGACATGAACCCGGTGACCGTCGTGGGGGCCCCCTCGTAGGCGTCGGGCGTCCACATGTGGAAGGGCACGGCCGCCACCTTGAAGCCCAGTCCCGCCAGCACCAGCAGGCCACCCATCAGGAGCATCGGGTTGTCGCTCAGCGGCGAGCCGGCGAGGAACATCCCCATGGTCCCCAGGTTGGTGGTGCCGGTGGCGCCGTAGAGCAGCGCGATGCCGTAGAGCAGGAACCCGCTCGCGAAGGCGCCCAGCAGGAAGTACTTGAGCGCCGCCTCGCTGGAATCGAGGCGCGTGCGCCGGAAGCCCACCAGGACGTAGAGGGCGAGCGACATCAGCTCGAGGCCGAGGAAGATGGTGATGAGGTCGCTCGAGGCGGCCATCAGGATCATCCCGAGCGTCGCCGAGAGCAGCAGCGCGTAGTACTCGCCGTGGTTGATGCGGGTGCGCTTGACGTAGTCCCACGACTGGAGCACCGCCGCCGCCCCGACGGCGCAGAACAGCAGCGTGAAGAAGACGGTGAACCCGTCGTGGACGAACATGCCCCCGAACAGCGAGCGCCGCGCGTCGCGGACGCTGAAGACGCTGGTGCCGGCGGCGGCGAGCGAGAGCAGCGCCACCAGCGCGCTGCGGCCGCTGTCGCGGCCCAC
>VBPB01000313.1:940-6724 GCA_005893365.1 Candidatus Eiseniibacteriota bacterium | reverse complement strand
CCGCGTAGCTGAGCAGCGACTGGCTGGGGTCGCGGGTCAGGAACCAGGAAGCGAGCGTCAGGTGCGGAGCCATGAACGACGGGTCGAGCTCGACCGCCCCGCGCACCAGCCGGATGGCCTCCTGCGGGTCCCCGCCCCGGGCGGCGATGCGGCCGCGGCGGTAGAAGAGGCGCGATTCGTCCGGGAGCGAGGTGAGATGCATGGCGCGCATGGTGCGCAGCCACCCGTCCAAGTCGCCGAGGTCGCTGGGCGGCTTCGGCGGGTCGGCGTGCGCGCGCGCGGCGGGCTTGACGGCGGATGCCGCCGGTGGCTTCGCCGCGGGAGCATCGGGCGTCGCCCTAGGGGCGATCTCGGGCGCGGCGGCCGGGGCCGGGTCGGTGGGGTCGGAGGGCGCCTGGGCTGCGGCGCGGCCCGGGGCCACGGCCACCAGCGCCAGGACCAGGAGCGTGATCCAGGGGCGGAGGAGACGCACGCGAGGATGACGCCTGAGACCGATCGGCGGCGCGCCCGGGGTACGGACGCGACGGCCCCATGGCATCTCCATCCGATGGAAGGTCATGAGACGCGGTCTCTTGACAGTAGGGAAGGGGCCTCGTAGGTTGCCCCGCATTCCCCGGCGTTATCGGCGCCGACATCGAGACGCTTAACGCCATTCCCGCCCCCGCCCCGGGACGCAAGTCGCTGGCCGGTCGCGCGCTCCGGGCCGGGACCGATGAGCGCCGGGACGCACTCCTTCCGGACCACGAGGATGGGCCCTGCCGCCATGAGCACCTCCGACACGACGCCGACCACGCCCTGGATCGCCATCGCCGAGGCCGCCCGTCACGTCGGGGCGGAGGTCGAGCTGCGCGGCTGGCTCGCCCACCGGCGCTCGAGCGGGAAGGTCCAGTTCCTGGTGGTGCGCGACGGCACCGGCCTGATGCAGTGCGTCGCCGGACGGGGCGACCTGGCTCCCGAGGACTGGGAGGCGCTCGAGGCCCTGGGCCAGGAATCCGCCCTCATCGTGCGCGGGTCGCTGCGCGCCGACGCGCGCGCCCCGGGCGGCGTCGAGATGGGACTCCGGGCGGCGACGGTGGTGGCGCGCGCGGAGGGATTCCCGATCACGCCCAAGGAGCACGGGACCGAGTTCCTCATGGACCACCGCCATCTCTGGCTGCGCTCGCCGCGGCAGGCGGCGCTGCTGCGCCTGCGCGCCGAGGTGATCGCCGCCTTCCGCGACCACATGAACGCCGAGGGGTTCGTGCTGGTGGACGCGCCCATCTTCACGCCCAACGCCTGCGAGGGGACGACGACGCTGTTCGAGGTCGCGTACTTCGACGAGCGCGCGTTCCTGAGCCAGAGCGGCCAGCTCTACATGGAGGCCGCGGCGATGGCGCTGGGGAAGGTCTACTGCTTCGGCCCCGCCTTCCGCGCCGAGAAGAGCAAGACCCGGCGGCACCTGATCGAGTTCTGGATGATGGAGCCCGAGTGGGCCTTCGCCACCCTCGACGACGTCATCGCCCTCGAGGAGCGCCTGCTGGTCGCGACCGTCGCGCGGGTCCTCGACCGCTGCGGCGAGGAGCTCAAGCGCGTCGAGCGCGACACGACGCGCCTCGCGTCGGTCCGTGCCCCGTTCCCGCGGATGCGCTACGACGACGCGGTCGAGCTCCTGAACCAGCAGGGGACGCCGTTCGCATGGGGCGGCGACTTCGGCGCCCCCGACGAGACGGCGCTCTCCGAGCGTCACGACCGGCCGTTGTTCGTGACCCATTACCCGGTGGGGGTCAAGGCGTTCTACACCGAGCCCGACCCTGAGGACCCCCGCGTGTGTCTCTCGTGCGACTGCCTGGCTCCCGAGGGCTACGGCGAGATCATCGGCGGCGGACAGCGCATGGCCTCGCTCGAGGCGCTCACGCAGCGGATCGACGAGCACGGCCTGCCGCAGCAGGCCTTCGAGTGGTACAAGGACCTGCGGCGCTACGGCACGGTCCCGCACGCGGGCTTCGGCATCGGCGTCGAGCGCACGCTCTCGTGGATCGCCGGTCTCGACCACGTTCGGGAGAGCATCCCGTTCCCGCGCATGCTCTACCGGCTCCGTCCCTGAGCCGGTGGGTCGCCCCGTGCCCGCCGCGGACGGGGGCGAGTCGTGCGTGGGGAGCAGCCTTGACAGTCCGCGCGCGGCGTCACTAGGCTGCCCGGTTGCGCCGGTGTCGTGCGCCATGGCTCCCTAGACTCGCTGCACTTCGGAGTCCTGGGCGATGGTGGACGGAAGCCCGTTGGGGTGCTTCTGCTGCTCGCGCTTGTGGCAGTCTGGACATCCGGCTGCTCCCCCGGGCGTACCCCAGGAACGGTGGAAGGTAGCCTCACCAGCGGGCGTATCTCCGTCGTATGCGCACCCGAAGCCAGCGCGCTCATCGACCATGAGGTCGCCGTCTTCGACTCGCTGTATCCGGCGGCACGGATCGCGGTTCGGACCGGTCCGTCCCGGGAGGCGATCCGGTCGCTGCTCGCGGCCGAGTGCGACCTCGCGGTGCTGACGCGGGAGCTCGAGCCCGAGGAGCGGGTGGCGGCCGCGGGCGGCGGGGTGTTGCTGGATGGGTATGCTTTCGCGATGGACGCGCTGGTCCTGGTCGTCCATCCGGGGAACGGATTGGAGAACATCTCCCTCGACCAGGTGAAGGGCATCTACCGGGGAGAGGTCACGGGGTGGGAGGTCCTGGGCGGTACGGGCGGGGCGATCGAGCCGGTGATCCAGCCCCCGGGTTCGGACGTCACCGAGGCGTTCGTCCAGCGGGTGATGGGAGGCGACGCGATGCTGGCCCATGTGGTGTACGAACGATCGGACTCGGGGGTGGTGTCGTTCGTGTCGCAGCATCCGGGGGCGATCGGGTTCGTGACGCTGGCCTGGGCCGACCGCGGGGCCAAGGCCCTGCGGGTGGCAGCGCTGAAGGGGCTGACGTACTGGCGGCCGGATCCCGAGGCCGTCTACGCCAGGGAGTATCCGGTGACGCGCCGGTTGAATCTCTACGTCCGGCCGAAGGGCCCGGATCTGGCCAACGGCCTGATCACGTTCATCACCAGCCGCGATGGCCAGGCGCTGGTGCACGAGGAGGGGCTGGTGCCGACGACGGTGCCGGTCCGGTTCGTCCGGCGCTCGCCGATGCTGGGGGCGCATTAGATGTCGGGGAACGGCCGAGGCGCCGGCCGCGCGACGCCGCGACGCGAGCGGTTTCGCACACCGCCGAGTCACAGGGGAGGTTGAGATCCTGAACATGATCCGCTCGTTCCGCATGACCCGAAAGATGCGCGCCCTGGGCGGCCTGCTGCTGCTCACCGGCGCGGCGTTGGCCGGCCCGGCGCGTTGCGCCCGCGCCGACGACCTGAAGGACGGCAAGGTCGCCCTGCAAGCGGCACGTTACGACGACGCGATCGCGGCCTTCGAGCGCGCCGCGGGGCAGGGCTACGCCGCCGGGCGGGCGGGGGTGGGGCAGGTCTGGCTCAAGCGACACCAGTACGACAAGGCGGCGGAGCAGTTCGAGCTCGCGCAGAAGATGGACCCGAATCTGGCGATGGGCTACTGGGGCCCGGCGGAGATCCTGAAACAGCAGGAGAAGTGCGCGGAAGCCGTCCCCCTGTTCCAGAAGGCGACCGAGCTGGACCGCAGGTTCCCCGAGGCCCAGCTCGGGCTCGGGGACTGCTTGATCGCCATGAAGCAGTTCGACAAGGGGGTGGCGGCCCTCACGGTGGGGTTGGGGTGGGGGGCCAAGTGGCGGCCGCGCTTCCTCGCCGCTCTCGGCCGCGCCGAGGAGTCGCGCGATTCGCTGCGCGCGGCCGGCATCTACTTCACCCGCGCCCGGGAGGAGGCCCCGAGCGACCCGGCCGTGCTCAAGGACCTGGGCGACTTCTACTTCCGGCGCGGCACCTGGTCGCTCTCGATCATGGAGCACCAGGCGGCGATGGCGCTCGACTCGACCGACATCGACATCCGCTTCTCGCTCGGGCAGGCGCTCTACTACGACCAGCGTTACAACGACGCGCTCGAGGAATTCCGCTGGGTGACCGGGCGCGAACCCGACTTCCCGCCCGGGCAGCTGGCGCTCGGCAACCTGCTCTACCTGTCCGGGCCCGCGGACCCGCGGCGCTACGCCGAGGCGCGGCCGCCGCTCGAGACCTACACCAAGCTCCGACCCGACGACGCGAAGGGCTGGAGCCTGCTGGGACGCACCGACTTCTTCCTGGGCAAGAAGGACGACGCCCTGACCGAGATGAAGAAGGCCGAGACGCTGGGCGAGAAGAGCAAGGAGATGTACACGGTGATGGCGCGGCTCTACGCCGAGCGCAAGGACTGGACGAACGGGCTCGACTACTTCCAGCGCGGCGAGCCCTCGCCGCGCGACCTGCTGCTCATCGGCCAGATGTACGTGTTCCAGGGCAACCTGGAGCGGGCCGACTCGATCTACCACGCCATCCTCGACCGCGACTCGACCACCAGCGACGCCAAGTTCGCGCTCGGGGAGATCGGCAAGCTGCGCTTCCGGCAGAAGGACTACCCGGCCGCCCTGGCGGTGCTCCAGCGACGAATCGCGCTTGACCCGAACAGCGGCGAGGCTTACTACTACATGGGATTGTCCTATAAGGAGATGAAGCAGTATCAGGAATCCGTCACCGCGCTCCGGCAGGCCGCGTCCATCGACTCCGCCAAGGCCGAGCGGTATTTCTGGCTGGGCATCGTCTATGCGCAGCTCGATTCGGTGGCGCAGGCGAAGGCGTCTCTGAATCGGGCCGTGCAGCTCGATTCGGCCAGCAAGAACGCCGGGGTCGCGTTCCGGCAACTGGGGTTCTACCGGCTGCTGGAGAAGGACTGGGCCGGCGCCATCCCCAATCTCGAGCGGGCGGTGGCGATCAGCGACCAGGACGTGCAGGCGTGGGTGTGGCTGGGACAGGGCCGGCAGAACGCCGGCGATCGCAGCCGGGCGGTGGAGTGCTATCAGCGGGCGCTGGGGCTCGATCCCAAGCAGCCCGACGCGCTGAAGGGTCTCCATATCCTTCAGGGTGGGGCCGCGGCCCCCAAAGGAGGAGCAAAATGAAGCAGCGCCAGGTGGACTCCGTCGCCATCATCACCCCGAAGGGGTATCTGAGCGGCGGCGATGAGACCGACGAGCTGGAGCGCGCCATCAAGCAGCTGGCCGACGGGGGGAACAAGCACCTCGTCATCAACCTGGGCGAGACGCAGCACCTCAACTCGACGGCCCTGGGCGTCCTGATCTCGGCGCATTCGAGCTACGTCCGCCGTGGCGGACAGATGAAGCTGTGCGCGGTCGACAAGCGGATCGAGAACATCTTCGTCATCACGAAGCTGTCCCTGGTCTTCGACGTCTACCCGACCGAGCCGCAGGCGATCGCCAGCTTCGCGGAGTCGAAGCCGGTCTAGCAGAGAAGGGACCCGCATGGCCATCCGGCGCAGACAGATCGGCTCGATCGTGATCCTGTACCCGAAGGGGAGCTTCTTCGGGGATCAGGAGACCGACGAATTCCAGAAGGCGCTGACCGACGAGGCCACGAGCGGGAACACGCGGTTGATCCTCAACATGGTGGAGTGTCTGGCCCTCAACTCGATCGCCATCGGCGTCCTGATGCGGGGCTATTCGAACTACAAGGGGCGCGGCGGCGAGATCAAGCTGTGCGGTCTCGGCAAGCGCCTGCACGATCTGTTCACCATGACGCGGCTGATCATGGTGTTCGACCACCACCAGACCGAGGAGCAGGCGCTCGCGGCCTTCGCGGTGGGGGAGACGGCCGCCGGTT
>VBPB01000313.1:0-911 GCA_005893365.1 Candidatus Eiseniibacteriota bacterium | reverse complement strand
GGACGGCGGGTCGGCCGGCCGTGGCCCGGGACGGCGGTCGGGCGGGGCAACCGCGCCCGGTCCGCGATATGAGAGATCCGGAGTCCGGCCTCGGCCGGCGGTCCGGCTAGGGAGGAACGTCACGCAATGAACCGTTTCATGGTTCCCTTGGGTTTCAGCCTTGCCGCGATCGTCTCCGTCGCCATCTGGTGGAACCTTCCTCTGCTCGGCCCGTTCGGTGAGACGATGAAGCTGGGCGGGTACCTCGTGGCCGGGCTCATCATGCTCGCGATCCTCCAGGCGTCGTTCATCATCGAGCGCGTGTGGAGCCTCAAGAAGGCGGCCGGGCGCGGCTCGCTGCCCGACTTCCTCAACAACGTCCGCAAGGCGCTGCATCGCGGCGACGTCGGCAACGCCATCCAACTCTGCGGGCAGCAGCGGGGGTCGGCGGCCAACGTCATCCGCGCCGGGCTCGAGCGCTATCAGCAGGTGCTGGCGGACGGCGCGCCCAAGGAGAAGGTGGTGGCGGAGACCCAGGCGGCGATCCAGGAGGCGAACGGCCTCGAGGTGCCGCTGCTGGAGCGGAACCTCATCGCGCTCTCGACCATCGCGTCGATCGCGACCATGGTCGGGCTGCTCGGGACGGTCATCGGGATGATCCGCTCGTTCGCCGCCCTCGGCCATACCGGCGCCGTCGACGCCTCGAAGCTCGCCATCGGCATCTCGGAGGCCCTGATCAACACCGCCGGCGGCCTGTTCGTGGCGATCTCGGGCATCGTGGCCTACAACGTGTTCGTGACCCGGGTGGACAACTTCAACTACATGATGGACGAGGCCTCGTACGAGGCGGTGCAGCTGCTCTCGGCCTCGTCGGGCGAGCCGAAGTAAGGGACGCGGACGATGCTCAAGAAGAAGCGCCGCATCGGCATCAG
>VBPB01000312.1 GCA_005893365.1 Candidatus Eiseniibacteriota bacterium | reverse complement strand
GATCGCCTCCGAGCGCCAGCTGGGGCGGCCAGGATGGACCGCGTGATCCCCTGCGCTCCGGACAGGGCCTCGGAGTGAAGATCAACTCCGTGGCCTTCGTGACCAGCGCCGGCAGGGCATCGGAATGCCCCGAGGATGCCCGGGCCGAGATCGCCGTGTCCGGGCGCTCGAACGTCGGGAAGTCGTCGCTCTTGAACTCACTGCTCGGACGCAAGGATCTGGTGAAGGTCTCCGGCACGCCCGGCAAGACCCAGCGCCTGAACTACTTTCTGGTGAACGACCAGTTCCACCTCGTCGATCTCCCCGGCTATGGGTACGCGAAGGCCCCCGAGTCCGCGCGCAACCAGTGGCGCCGGATGATGCAGGAATACCTGCGCACGCGCCGGCAGCTGATGGCGGTCATCCGGCTGGTGGATGCTCGTCACGTGCCCTCGCGCGAGGAGCGTGACATGGTGCGATGGCTGCTCGGCGAGACGCTCCCCTTCTGCCTGGTCATGACCAAGACGGACAAGTTGCGTCAGAGCGAGCGGCAACCGGCGCGGCGCGCCATCATCGGCGCGCTGGACATGCCGGGGACGCGGCCGCTGGTGCCCTATTCGAGCCACACGGGCGAAGGGCGCGCGGCAGTCCACGCGTGGATCCGGGAGACGCTCGAGACCGCGGGCGAGGGCCGACAGTGCGGCCCTTCGCCGGGGAGCGGATCATCCACCTGAGGATGGCGACCGCTGCTGGCCTTGCCCCGATTCCGTAGAGCGAAGCTCACGCCTGGAGGGACCCAGTGCCCCAGCGCCCGCGAGGCAGCGCGTGGGTACGGGCCGGGCTGCCGCAGCGACACCCGTGGTGAGAATGCGCGGTCCGTGCGATCGCAGAGGCCGCCGAAGGCATACGCCACCGCGACCCTGGCCGGCGCCCGCGGCCGCTCACCGGATGACCGGATATCGACTGGCATCACGGCACCGACTCCGCCACAGTCACAAGCGAGCCGTGGAGGTGCGTCATGAGCATGCAGTCAATCAATCCCGCCACCGGCGAGGTCCTGGAGACATTCACCGAGACCTCGGCCGCCGAGGTCGAGCGGACCCTGGCGACCGCGCACGCCGCGTTCCTCGCTTGGCGCGCAGTGCCGTTCGCCGCCCGGGGCCAGCACATGCGCAAGGCCGGGGCGGTCCTGCGCGCGGGCAAGGCCGAGTACTCACGCACCATGGCCCTTGAGATGGGCAAGCCCATCGTCCAGGGCGAAGCGGAAGTAGACAAGTGTGCGCTCTGTTGCGACTACTATGCGGAGCATGCCGAGGCGTTCCTCGCCCCGCAGCCGCGCCAGACCGACGCCACGGAGAGCTACGTCCGCTTCGATCCGCTGGGGCCGGTGCTGGCGGTGATGCCCTGGAACTTTCCCTTCTGGCAGGTGTTCCGCTTCGCTGCCCCGGCGCTGATGGCGGGCAACGCCGCCATCCTCAAGCACGCCTCCAACGTGCCGCGCTCCGCGTTGCAGATCGAGGCGGTGTTCCGCGAGGCGGGGTTCCCGGACGGGCTATTCGCCACCGTGCTGGTCGGCTCCCCCGCGGTGGCGGGACTCATCGCCGATCCGCGCATCGTCGCCGTGACACTGACCGGGAGCGAGCACGCCGGCCGCCAGGTCGCCGAGCGGGCGGGGCGCGAGCTGAAGAAGACCGTGCTGGAGCTGGGGGGCAGCGACCCGTTCATCGTCCTCGCCGACGCCGACGTGGCGGTCGCGGCGCGGACGGCCGCCGACGCGCGGCTCGTGAACAGCGGTCAGAGCTGCATCGCCGCCAAGCGGTTCATCGTCGTCGAGCCGGCGGCCGACACGTTCATCGCCCTGTTGGCCGACGAACTGCGGGCGCGCCGCCTGGGCGATCCACTCGCCCGCGACACCGATGTAGGGCCGCAGGCGCGCGCCGATCTCAGGGACGACCTTCACCGGCAGGTCGAGGAGTCGGTCAAGCGCGGAGCTCGGCTGGTGCTCGGTGGCAAAGTGCCGGCTGGGCCGGGCGCCTTCTATCCGCCCACGCTGCTGTCGGCGGTGGACAAGGGCATGCCGGCCTTCGACGAGGAGACGTTCGGCCCTGTCGCCGCCGTGATCCGCGCGAAGGACGACGCCGACGCGGTCCGCCTCGCCAACGACTCCGACTTCGGGCTCGGAGCGGCGCTCTGGACGCGAGATCTCGCCCGAGCCGAGCACGTGGCTGCCCAGATCGAGGCGGGCGCCGTCTTCGTCAACGGCCTGGTGAAGTCCGACCCGCGGCTGCCGTTCGGCGGGATCAAGCACTCGGGCTACGGGCGCGAGCTGTCGGAGTACGGCATCCGCGAGTTCGTCAACGTCAAGTCGGTCTGGATCGCGTGAGCGCATGAACACATGACCGGGGCCGAGCTGCTGGTCCGCTGCCTGGAGCGCGAGGGCGTGCGCTACGTCTTCGGCGTGCCGGGCGAAGAGACGCTGGATATCAACGACGCGCTCGCGCGATCATCCGTGCAGTTTGTCGCCGTGCGGCACGAGCAGGGAGCGGCGTTCATGGCCGATGTGTGGGGGCGCCTGACCGGCCAGGCCGGCGTGTGCCTGGCGACCCTCGGGCCCGGCGCCACCAACCTCGCCACCGGTCTGGCCGACGCGACCCTCGACCGGGCCCCGGTGGTCGCCATCACCGGCCAGCTCGCGCGCGACCTGTTGCACAAGGAGTCGCATCAGTACGTGAACATCGTGGATGTGTTCCGTCCGTTCACCAAGTGGAACGCGCGCATCGAGACGGGCGAGGTCGTGGCCGAGGCCGTGCGCAAGGCGTTCAAGCGCGCGCAGGAGGAGAAGCCCGGTGCCTGCCACCTCGAGCTGCCCGAGGACGTCGCCCAGGGCGAGGCGGAGGGCGAGCCGCTGGCACCCGACAAGCCGCGGCGGCCCTCGCCCGATCAATCCTCGCTTGCCCGCGCGGCCGACGTGATCAACCGCGCTGCGCACCCGCTCATCCTCGCCGGCAACGGCGTCATCCGCGGCCACGCCTCGGGCGAGCTGACGGCGCTGGCCGAGCGCGCGCGGATCCCAGTGGTCACCACGTTCATGGCCAAGGGCGCGATCCCGGCCGACCACCCCCTGGCGGGGGCGACGGTGGGCCTCGCCTCCGACGATCCCGCCCGGTTGGGCTTCGCGCGCGCGGACGTGGTGATCGCGGCGGGCTATGATCCCGTGGAGTACGGCCCCGCCCGCTGGAATCCTGCCGGGCGGCTGCAGATCGTGCACGTCGATTTCACGGCGGCCGAGGTGGACGCGCGCTACCAGCCTGAAGTCGAGGTCGTGTCCGACGTCGGCAAGGCACTGGAACTGCTGACGCCGCTGCTGACGGTGCGTGCGGATTACGA
>VBPB01000058.1 GCA_005893365.1 Candidatus Eiseniibacteriota bacterium | reverse complement strand
CGGGATCGAGGCGCTGACGGTGAGCCCGACCTTGAGCACCAGGTAGAGCGACGAGGCGCCGAAGACCATGCCGAGGATGGTCCCGAGGATCACCGCGCGGATGGTGAACTCGGGCAGCACCGTCTCGGGCGCGATGTAGGGATGGTGGACCGGAGTCTGGGACTCCGCGGGCTCCACGCGCAGCGCTGTGCTCATCGAAGGACCCTCGAAGGTCGCGGATGACGGCCGGCTACCCGGGCGGCCCGCCCGGTCGTGGCACGCTAGGCGCAGCCGGCGCGGGTGTCAACGACGCGGCGAGGGCCGGCAGGCGCCTGGGACTCGCCTGAATGCGTGATTGTGGGCCGAGGCGCATGGGCCTACCTTCATGCGCCTGAAGCGGGACCCCCACCGCTTCCACTGACGGTCCCCCCGCGCGGCCTGGTTGCCGCCGTGCCCGGGGACGCAAAGGGCCGCCCGCCATGCCGCGGCGGCGCCAGGAGAGACTCCATGCTCCGGACCCGTCCCACCCTCCCGTCTCGTCTCTCACCGCTGCTCGTCCTGCTGGCCGGGCTCATGGTGTCGGTCGCCTTGACCCCGTCCCTCGCCCGCGCCCAGGGCGCCGACACCGTGCTCTGGGTCAATCCCAACGGCGGCAACTGGTCCGACGCCTCGAACTGGTCGCCGGCCAACGTGCCCGACGCCGTCAACGAGGTCGCGGTCATGAAGCCGCTGTCGAGCGCCTACGTGGTGACGCTCGATCATGACGCCACGACCGGCGGCCTGCGCATCGACAACGGCGCCTCGCTGATCGTGGATGGGAAGATCCTCACGCTCGAGGGCATCGTGATCAACAGTGGCGCGCTGCGGATGATCCACTCGGCGACCGTGCACGTGGACCGTCCGCTGGTGCAGAACCACGGCGGGCAGATCATCGCCGGCCCCGGTGGCGGCAGTCTCCTGATCAAGATGCCCTTTGACACGGGTGGCACGCTCGACTGCACGCTCAACGGCCAATACACCACGCGCGGTGGCACGCTGGTCGTGGACGGGGGCGACCTGACGCTCTTCGCCGGCCTGCTGTTCAACACCGAGATCCAGCGGGTCGGCACCGAGCACGCCGTGCGCCTCCTGCAGGGCAACGGGCAGGACCTGGAGGTCGCCGCGGGCGCCGAGTTGGACGTGATCGGGCTCCTCGACAACACCCCTGGGGGCCGCGCGGTCTACAACTACGGCACGATCCGGGTGCAGGGCTGGTTCAACACCGGCTGCTGCTTCGTCAACAGCACCGTGTCGATCGTCGGCGACGGCAAGATCGTCCTCGAGGGCGGCATCCTCGACGCGTCCGGTGGGTCCACGATGGTCAATAGCGCCGGGCACACCATCACCGGCTGCGGCACCATTCAGGGCAACATCGACAACGAGGGCACCATCGACGTCGACTGCCCGTCCTCGTCCTTCAACATCACGGCACCGTTCGTCAACAACGGCACCATCAGCGTCAAGAACGGCCTGATGTGGCTGAAGGGATCATCGACCTGGCTCTCGAATCCCGGGCACATTTCGACCTTGCCGGGCGGCGCCATCTGGATCGACGACGCCGCGACCCTCGACAACCGGTTCGGCACGCTGACCACCGACGGCGGCCCGGTCGAGCTGGGCCGCAACTCGTCGGGCACGATCATGGGCGGGGTGATCGACGGCTCGCGCGGCGGGCAGATCGTCACCCGCGGGGTCGCCACGCTCAGGGACATCACCATCGGCTCCGGCGCCACCATCACCGCGATGGCGGGCGGAACCACCAACCTGACCGGCGTGCAGACGATCAACCAGGGCACGCTGCGCGTGCAGGGTGCGCTCAACGTCGGTAGCAGCACCGACCTGATCCAGACCGGCGGGTCGACGATCCTCGACGGCGGGACGCTCACCTCCGCCCACCCGCTGCAGATCCAGGCGGGGACCCTGCGCGGCATCGGCACCATCGCCGCCAACGTGACGAGCGGCGCGCTGGTCAGCCCCGACGCCGGAGCCGGGACGCTTCACATCCAGGGCGATTACGCGCAGACGGCCGCGGGCCGGCTGACCGTGCCGCTCGCGGGGGCCTCGGCCGCCCAGTACGGCAAGCTCCAGGTGGACGGTCTCGCCACCCTGGCGGGCACCATCGAGGCCGCGGCGGTGGGCGGCTTCATGCCCGCCCCGGGCAACCGCTTCGACGTGCTGTCGTCCGGCACCGTCTCGGGCCAGTTCGGGACGCTCGTGGGCAACGTGTCGTCGGGCGTCTTCGATCTGATGGCGCTCTACGACGCCGACGGCGTGGACCTGGTGGCCGAGGCGATCGTGGGCGTCGAGCCCCCCGGCCAGACGCCCGCGGCGCTGGACTTCCGCGGCCAGGGCATCGGGGCCAAGGCCACGTTCGTGCTGGCGCTGCCCAAGGAGTCCGTGGTGTCGGTGCGTGCCTATGACGCCGCCGGTCGCGAGATCGGCACGCTGGCGGAGGGCACGATGCCGCCGGGCATCCACGGCCTCCCGCTCACCGGGCTCGGAGGGAGCGCCCCGCCCAGCGGCATCTACTTCGCCCGCGCTTCGGTGACCAGCGGCGGACTGACCGAGACCCGCACCGCAAGAGTCATCCAGACGCGGTAGACCTCGAGGAGTTCGAACGCGGCGCCGTGCCGAACACCGCACGGCGCCGCGATTCGTTTCCAGCGACCGTCAATCCAAGAGGCCAGCCAGCCACCGCACGATGTTGAGCGCGAGCTGCCGGTTGTCGATCCCCGGGTAGTTCATCCCCATCTTGAACCGGCTGGGTCCCGCGAGCTGCGCCGAGAGCATCCCCGCCTCGCCCGTCACCACCACCCGCCCCTGGCCGAACGCGAACGCGATCCCCTGCGCACGCCCGGCGGCCGAGACCCCCTGGTCGGGCGTCATGGTCACCGCCGCCTGTAGCGACGGCGCGATCAGGTCGAGAGCGGTCGGCGCGAGCGGCAGGAACGCCACGCTTCCCTCCGGCCCCTTGAGCGACTGGCCGGTGAAGGCGATGACCTGGCTCACGCGCTCCGTCGAATCCCGGCCGCGCGTGATGGCGTGGTCGCCGATCAGCCCGTTGGCGCGCGAGTAGTAGATCAGCGTGGGATTCCCCTGCGCGTGGTTCGCTGCCACCGTGTCCACGGTGACCCCGTTGCGCATGTCCACGCCGAAGCGAGCGGCCATGCCCCGGGCGGCCGCACCCATCGGCGCGTGGTCGGCGATCAGGAGCAGCGACCCGCCCGCGCGCACCCAGTCGCGGACCGCGTCGCACTCGGGGTCGGTGAAGGCGGGGTTGGAGGCGGTGCTGTCCTGCATCCGCTCGCCGCCGAGCGCGTTCGAGATGACCAGCACCTGGTAGCCCGCGAGCGACGCCGCGCTGAACGCGGCCCGGTTCGGCGTCACGAGGCAGCCGTCGTGGGCGATCAGTTCGGCGAACACCTTGTAGCGTCCGGTCGAGGTGTGGAAGTTGTGATGCGCCTCGTCGAACAACACCTTGGGATGCCGCGCGGTGAACGCGGGGTGGGCGACGCTGGTATCGAACGTCGAGTCGGCGACTTGCTGGGCGGCGGCGGGGCATGGCCGAACGAGCGACGCGGCGCAGAGGGCCGCGAGGAGCCAGGCCAGTGGCGACGATGCGGTGGGGCGGGCGGGACCGGGCACGTGTGGCCTCCTCGGGTGGGGAGCGCCGCGATGTTATAGGCGGCGGGGGGCCCGGCAGGAGCCGCCTCCGGACGAGTGCCGCCATCCCGGCGACCGGCGCGGCGCGGCCATCAAGCCGCAGGCGCCGCGTGCCGAAAACCCCGGCATGCGCACCCTCCTGTTCGCCGTGCTCGCCCTCGGCGTCTGCGCGGCCTCGCCGCCGCGGCTGATGCGCGGCACCGACCACTTCCGGCTCGGCATGAGCCGCGGCCAGGTGGACAGCGTGGTCGCGGCCCGTGGACTGGCCATCCTGTCCAACGGCACCGCCTACCTGGTCTGCGCCAGCGACGACCCGGCGGCCGAGTACGAGCAGTACTCGTTCTTCAGCACGCCGCATGGCTTGAATCTGCTATGGAAGGTGACCATCGGCTACCGTCTCGAGGCCACCGCCGACGACTACGCCGCGGTGCGGGGTCAGCTGACGGCGCTGCTGGGTGCGCCCGACGCGGATTCCTGGAACGCCGGGCATGCCCTGGGCGCGGACGGCTCCCGGCCGCCGGCGCCCGCCGCGGAGCGGGCCGTCTGGGCCGACCCGCTGACCTCGATCCAGCTGGGCGCGCGCTGGAGCGAGGCCCCGGACCCCCGCGCCGACCGCATGCTGGTCACCTGGGTGGACCGGCGGATCCAGCGGCTCGTGGATGCCCGGACCAAGAAGGACAAGCCGCCGCCGCCCAAGGACCCCGGCGGCTCGCAGCCCTAGCCTGGGGCGGTCCAACCGGCGGTTGTCGCCCACGCTCCTCTCGCCGTATGCTTTGGGCGTCCCTCGGGGAGACTCCATGACACCCGCCTCAACCCTCGTCGACACCCAGGGTCGCGTCGTCCGCGACCTGCGCATCTCGGTCACCGACCGGTGCAATCTGCGGTGCGTCTACTGCATGCCCGCCGAGGGCATGCCCTGGCTGCCGAAGGGTGACCTGCTCAGCTACGAGGAGATCGCCCGCTTCACGCGCGTGTGTCTCTCGCTCGGCGTCACCGGCGTGCGCCTCACCGGCGGCGAGCCCACCGTGCGCGCCGACCTGCCGGTGCTGGTGCGGCTCCTGAACGACCTGGCGCCCGACCTCGACCTCTCGCTCACCACCAACGGCCTCAAGCTGACGACCCTGGCCGGGGAGCTGCGCGCGGCGGGGCTCAAGCGCGTGAACGTGAGCCTCGACACGCTCGACCCGCAGCGCTTCCAGCAGATCGCGCGCCGCGACCGGTTCCATGAGGTGATCGCCGGGCTCGCCGCGGCGCGGGCGGCGGGGCTCTCGCCCATCAAGGTGAACGCCGTGCTGATGCGCGACTTCAACGAGGACGAGGTGGTCCCGCTCGCGCGCTGGGCCCGCGAGAACGGCTACGAGCTGCGCTTCATCGAGTGGATGCCGCTCGACTTCGGCCACACCTGGGAGCGCTGGAAGCTGGTCCCGGCCGCCGAGATCGTGGCGCGGATCCACGCCGAGTTCCCGCTCGAGGCGGCGCGGGTGACCGACCCGAGCGCGCCGGCCACGCTCTACCGCTACCTCGACGGGGGCGGCAGCGTGGGCGTGATCGCGTCGGTGACGCGGC
This sequence comes from Candidatus Eiseniibacteriota bacterium, assembly GCA_005893365.1. GTDB lineage: Bacteria > Eisenbacteria > RBG-16-71-46 > RBG-16-71-46 > RBG-16-71-46 > WS-11. The sequence continues at coordinate 7,374 of VBPB01000058.1, read as the reverse complement.
CGTTCTGCGGCCACTGCGACCGCATCCGGCTCACCGCCGACGGGCAGATCCGCACCTGCCTGTTCTCGCTCAAGGAGTACGACTTCCGCCGCGCGATGCGCGCGGGCGCCCCGGACGAGACGATCGCCGAGATGCTGCGCGCCGCGGTGTGGCGCAAGGAGCCGGGGCACCTCATCAACAGCCCCTACTTCAAGCAGCCAGAGCGCGGCATGAGCGCGATCGGCGGCTGAGCCGGCCGCCGGCCCGTGCCGCCCGTCGTGCCTGCCGGCCCGGCCGCCGTGCCTGCGCACGTGACCGCTGTCGCAGCGTCGCCCGCCGCCGCGGGCGCGGGCCGCCTCGAATCCATCGACCTCCTCCGCGGCCTGGTCATGGTCGTCATGGCGCTCGACCACGTCCGCAACCACCTCCATCGCGGCGCCGAGAGCTTCGATCCGACCGACCTCACCCGGGCGAGCGCCGCGCTCTTCCTCACCCGCTGGGTCACCCACTTCTGCGCGCCGGTGTTCGTGTTCCTGGCCGGCACCGGCGCGTTCCTGTGGGGCGCCAAGGGGCGCTCGAAGGACGAGCTGTGCCGCTATCTCTGGACGCGCGGGCTCTGGCTGGTCGTGCTCGAGCTCACCGTGGTCAACTGGGAATGGCGGTTCGGGATCCGCTTCGACTTCATCTTCGCGCAGGTGATCTGGGCGCTGGGCTGGAGCATGATCGTGCTCTCCCTCTTGGTGCGGCTGCCGGTCCCGGCGATCGGCGCGTTCGGCTGGTGGATGATCCTCGGCCACAACCTGTTCGACGGCGTGACGAGTGAGCGCTTCGGCGTGTTCGCACCGCTCTGGACCGTGCTCCACGTTCAGGCGCCGATCGTGTGGGCGCCCGGCCACACGCTGCTCATCATGTACCCGCTGGTGCCCTGGATCGGGGTCATGGCCGCCGGCTACGCGTTCGGCGCCTGGATGGCGAACGAGCACCCCAAGCGGCGGCGGCGCATCCTCGCGGTCGGGGCCCTGCTGCTCATGGTGTTCGCCGAGCTCAGGGCCTACAACTTCTACGGCGATCCCCATCCCTGGTCCCGCCAGGAGGACGCCCTCTACACCGCGCTCTCGTTCGTCAACTGCCAGAAGTACCCGCCCTCGCTGCTCTTCCTGCTCATGACGCTGGGCCCGGCGCTGGTGCTGCTCGGCCTCATGGACCGGCGCGTCCCGGCCCTGGCCCGCCCGCTGATCGTGTTCGGGCGCGTGCCGCTCTTCAATTACGTCGTCCACCTGTTCCTGATCGACCTGGTGACCGCCGCCTTCGCCATCGCGCGCTACGGTGCGCGGGTGCGCGAGGTGATGGCCCACGGGCCGCCGCCCGACTACGGCTACGGGCTGCCGGTCGTCTACGCCGTCTGGGTGGGCGTGGTCCTCGCGCTCTACCCGGTCTGCGGCTGGTACGCGGGCGTCAAGGCGAGGAGCCGCTCGCGGCTCCTGAGCTATCTGTGAGGAGGCGATGCGGGTCAGCGCCGCCCCGTGCGGCGCCTGGCGGCTTCCGCGATGTGCAGGCAAAGTTCCTGGACCCCGCGCTTCGCGACGGTGGTGCAGCTCGGCGAGGCGACGTAGAGCCCAGTGATGAACGCCAGCAGAGCCTCGTGAGCCGAGCCGTAGCCAAGTTCCGCCAGCAGATCGAGCTTGGAGGCGTCGGCGGCCACTGCTCGGGGTCCGTCCCGCCGACTCATACCCTCCCGCTCTCAAGCCGCGGCCGCTCGCCGAGGAACATGACCTCCTCCTCCAGCGTGACGCCGAACTTCACGCGCACGCGCGCCTTCATCAGCTCGGCCAGCGTCAGCACGTCCTTGGCCGTGGCGCGCCCGGCGTTGACGATGATGTTGGCGTGCTTGGGGAACACCAGCGCGTCACCCACGCGCAGCCCGCGGCAGTCGCAGGCGTCTAGGAGCGCTCCGGCGGGGATGCGCTGCGTCCCGGGCGAGTGCGGCAGGCCGGGCACCTGGAAGCCGGGCGGCAGGTTCTTGAAGTACGAGCCGGCGGTGGGCTCGACGCGCCACTGCGGGTGCTTGACGCGCCGCACCTCGAGCTTCTCCTCGATCACCGTCTGGATGGCGTCGCGCGCGCCCCTGCGGAACTGGAGCAGGCACGAGAGCAGCACCCACGGGTCGCGCTTGAGCCGCGAGTCGCGATAGGCGAACTCGAACCAGGCGGCCGGCCGGGTCAGGACCTGCGCTCCGTCGAGCGAGGCGACCGTGCACTCGATGGTGAACGAGCCGATGTCCTGCCCGTAGCAGCCCGCATTCCCGTAGAGGGCACCCCCGACGCTGCCCGGGATCCCGGCCGCGAACTCGAGCCCGGCCAGGTCGCGGTCGCGGCAGGCGTAGATCAGCTCCAGGAAGTCCGTGCCGCAGCCGACCTGGGCCGCCGTGCCGTCGAACTCGATCTCCTCGATGGCGTTGCGCAGCACCAGGCCGCGGAAGCCGTCGTCCGAGACCAGCAGGTTGCTGCCGCCGCCGAGCAGGAAGAGCGGCAGCGCGAACTCGCGCGCCGCCTTGAGCGCCTCGACCAGCTGGTGCGGGTTGCGCGCGGCGAAGTAGAAGTCCGCCGCCCCGCCGATGCGCATGGTCGTGTGATGGCGCAGCGGCTCCTGGGTGAGCAGGGCATCGCCGAGTCGCTGGCGCAGGCGGTCTTCGAGGGTCGTGGTGCGCATGGGCGTCCGTGGTGGTGGTCGGGCCGGGACCGCACGCCGCGGTCCGGGAGGAGGGCCTAACTTGCATTGTCGGCACCGTCTGGGTCAAACCCGCGCGGATTCCCGAGTACCTGGAGAAGTTGGGGTTGGCAGCGGCCGCAGCGGGGGCCTAGACTATCCGCCGGATCGGGCAGCCGCCCGCTTCGTTTGTCCGGCGGGCCGCCCAGTCCCGGTCCGGGACTGTAGCCAGTGAAGGGGCTCCTGCGTCCCCCGAGCAGGCCGCCCACTTCCAGCAGGAGGACATCATGCGAAACCTCGTTCGCCTTCTCGGATGCACGCTCGTGGCCCTCGTGACGCTCGGGGTCGGGCGCGCGTCTGCCGCCCAGCAGACCACGCTCACCGTCTTCTCGGGGGTCACGTCCGGATCCGGCACCTGGACCCGGACCATCACCGACATCTCGGAGCCGGGCAGTCCGGGTCGTGCGTCGGTCCTGGTGACCACCAACGTCAATGTGGCCTGGACGCCCGGCATGACCGCTGCGCAGGTCGCGACCGCGTACCAGAACGCCTGCAACGCGACGCTGCCCGGGCCCGCGACCGGCGCGAACGGCTACCAGGCCGTCGCCGACAACGCCGTCCGCCCCACCATCCGACTCAGCAAGCAGCTGGGGAGCTACAACTTCACTGACTCGCCGTTCCCGACCGGCATCACGGTGACGACCCACGTTCCGTCGAGCGCGGAAGATGCCCCGATCACGTCGCCCGCAGGCCTCGCGGCGCTGCTGGTCTCGCTGGCGGCGCTGGCCTATTGGGCGCGGCGCAGGAGGTTGCTCGCGTAACGGCAGACCTGCCCGTCACGCGCCTCGACACGGTCCATGAGGCCGCCCGCTCACCGGGCGGCCTCATCCATTCGTGCCCTGAGCCCACGAAGCGCACGAGCGGGACCACCCCCTGGCAGCACGCGGGGGCCAAGCGTATAGTCGAGAGGCGACATCGGCCGGACGCGCCCCCACGAGCCCCAGGAGGCCCTATGAAGCTCGAGATCACCTACTGCGTGCAGTGAAACTACCTGCCCCGGGCCACCAGTCTGGCGGCCGAGATCAAGAAGGCGCGTGGCCTCGATGCCACGTTCATCAAGGGTTCCGGCGGACAGCTCGAGATCGTCCTCGACGGCCAGCTCATCTTCTCGAAGAAGCAGGCCGGACGCTGGCCTGAGCTGAACGAGGTGCTGGAGAAGATCCCGGCGGCGTCGTAGCGGGCGCCTAGAATCCGTACCCGACCGTGACGTAGAGCACCTCGGGCTGGAGCTGGAGCGCGCCGGCCACCCTCGACGTGATCGACCTGGCCTCGCGCCGCGTGGCGCGGCGCGACGTCGGCGCGCTGGGGCCCGGTCAGCACCTGGTCGTGCTCGACTCATCGCCCGGGCTCAGGTCCGGGCTCTACTTCCTGCGCCTGACGCAGGACGGACACCGGCTGACCTCGCGGGTGGTGCTGATCCGGTGAGCGGGCGCCCTACGCCAGCGGCGCGATCCTGTGCAGCGGCTCGTGCCGCTTGGCGCGCTCCCAGTCGTCGATGAGCTCCTCGCGGTGCAGGCTCGCCCATTCGACGATCAGGCCACATACCCGCGCGGGCAGATCCCCGTCGAGTACCCGCAGCGTCGCGATCTCGAACCGCCCCGAGCGCCCCGAGTAGTGAGCGTGAAAGTGCGGCGCTTCGTGTTCGGCGTAGAACATCCGGATGACGATGCCGAGGAAACGGCTGATCTCGGGCACGGGTGACTCCGTGCCGGGGGCGGGTTCCTCGGAGGTCGTGACGAAGGGGCCGAGCGGAGGCGGCGCCGAGTCCGCCCGGCGATGCGCACCGGCGATCCGGGCGGAATCGGCGGGCGCCGGGCCGGCGGGCAGGTCACCCGTCGCGGCCCAGTAGAGCGTCTCCGGGGCCAGGTCGATGTCACCGGGCCACGTGGCGGTCCCGGACTCGACGCGAACCTCCCGGAACGTGCCGGGGTCCCCGAGCGCCGAGAGCACGCCGTCGAAGTCGACGAGTGCACTCACGTCGACGACCCCCTCACGCCCGTCGGCGAATCGGAGCCGCAGGTGCCTGCGCTCGAGCGGTTGGACCGCGACGACGGGCGGGATGCGTTGCGTCATGCGCCGACTGTAGCGGGTGCGGCCGACCGCCCACCAGCCGAAACCTCGGCGACCCGGCTCAGCGGCCGGCCGCCCCTCCGCCCCGCTCGAGCGACAGCCGGTAGCGCCGCTCGCCGAGCCGCTCGAAGACCAGCGCGTCGCCCGCGGCGAGGCCCCGCTCGCGGCACCACTTCATCATCCCGGGCTGCTTGGGCGAGCGCGGGCGGAACACCCACGAGCCGAACTGGATGTCGGTCTCGAACGACCAGCCGAGATCGGTCTCGATGACCACCGGCTTCACCTGGTACGGGCGCGGCGCGTCGGCGGGGCCGCGCGGGCCCACGGCGTCGGGCGGGAAGAAGTCGAGCAGGTCCCAGAGCGAGACGTTCCGCTCGGTGAACGTCCAGACGTCCTCCCTGCGCACCGGGATCCGCCGGGTCTCGCCCATCGTGGTCCTGGCGGCGTGCCCCGGGCGCGGGCCGCCTACCGCCCGGGGCCGAGATAGCGCATGAAGTGCGCGATGGTGCGCTGGTTCACCTGCGCCACGCCCAGCGAGTCGGCGACCATGTGCGTGTAGCCGGCGAGCGGCACGAACTCAAAGCTCCGCCCGGAACGCACCAGCGCCTCGCACAGCTTGAGGCTGTTGAAGAAGTAGACGTTGTCGTCGGCGGTGCCGTGCAGGATGAGCAGCGGGCGTGAGAGGTCCTTGGCCCAGGTGAGCGCCGAGGCGGCCGCGTAGCCCTTGGGGTTGTCGTCGGGCCGCCCCATGTAGCGTTCGGTGTAGTACGTGTCGTAGTCGCGCCAGTCGGTCACCGGCGCCCCGGCCACGGCGGCGTGGTAGACCGCGGGCCGCCGCTCGACCGCCATCGCCGAGAAGTAGCCGCCGAACGACCAGCCGGTGATGCCGACCCGGGTCAGGTCCATCTCCCGATAGCGCCGGCCCAGCGCCACGAGCCCCTCGACCTGGTCGTGGAGCGGCACGTCGATCAGGTCCCCCTTGATGGCGCGCTCCCACGCGCGCCCGCGCCCGGGCGTGCCGCGGCCGTCGAGCGAGACCACGATGAAACCGTGATCGGCCATCCACTGCTGGACCAGATACCCCTGCGCCGACTTGGTCACGGTCTGGCTGTGGGGCCCGCCGTAGACGCTGACGATCACCGGATAGCGGCGCTTGGGATCGAAGTCGCGCGGCCGCACGATCACCGCGTGGAACTGGAGCGAGTCCCCCACCACCGTGAACTCGAGGTGCGGCGTCAAGATCGGTGTCTCGCCCACCGAGCGCAGCTCGCCGAGGGGCCGGCCGTCGCGCGCGCGCACCACCCAGCGCGGCGTCCCGCCCAGCGCGCTCAGGCTGTGGACGAACGTGCTCCGGTCCTCGGAGAACACCGCGCCGTGCTGCCCGGGCTCGACCGTCACGCGCACCCGCTTCCCGCGGCGCGGATCGAGCGGCACCTGGAAGAGTTGGGTCTCGGTCGGATCGTCACCGCCGCGCACCCATACCATCCCGTGCGCCTCGTCCAGGTCGACGCCGTCACGCAGGCCTGGCTCGGGCGGCGTCAGCGCCCGGATCAGCGCGCCGTCGCGGGCGTGCAGCTCGAGCTGGAGCGCCCCGCGGCGCTCGGTCATCCACAGGAACGCGCGGCCGTCCCGGGTCCACGCCGGCATGCCCGGGGACAGATTGAGCCAGGCGTCGTCGCGCTCGGTGAGCAGCGGCGTGGTGGCGCCCGTCGCCGGGTCCACCGTCATCAGCACCTCTTCGGTCTGCGCCCGGTTCTGCACCAGGATGGTGAGCGGCGCGTTCTCGGTCCACACCACCGTCGTGAGGTAGGGATAGCGCTCGCGGTCCCATGCGACCCAGGTGGTGCGGCCGCCCGCGGCCGGGATGAGCCCGAGCGTCACCGCGGCGTTCTGCGTCCCCGCCCGCGGATAGGGCCAGGATTGCGGTGCGCGCTCCGGGTGCGCCGGGTCGGCGATGCGCAGCACTTCGACGCCGGTCAGATCGGTGTGCTGGTAGGCGAGCGTGCGGCCGTCGGGCGACCACCAGTAGCCTTGCGAGCGCGCCATCTCCTCCTGCGCCACGAACTCCGCTTCACCGTTGGTGACGGTCGCGTTCCCACCTTCGGTGAGGCGCCGCTCCTCCCCGCTCGCGACGCCGGTCACGAACAGGTCGTGGTCGCGCACGCAGGCCACCTGCGTGGCGTCGCGGGAGAACCGAGGGTCGATGGGGAAGCCGCCGGTGCTCTTGAGCCCCCGCATGGCGCCGGTCAGGCGCTCGACGACGAACAGCCGGCCGCCGAGCGGCACCAGGATCCGGCGACCGTCGTGCGAGAGCTGGTACGAGGTGATGCCCCGCGCCGACTGCCGCTGGCGCTCGCGCCGGGCGCGCTCCTCGACGCTCAGGTGCTCCTCCGCCCCGGCGAGCAGGCCGGCGGCGGAGAGGAGCACGCGCTCCTTGCGGGTCGCCACGTCGTACGCGTAGAGGTCCTGCACCACGTCGCGCGAGCCCGAGCGCAGGAACAGCACCGCCCGGCCGTCGAGCGTGAGCGAGATGGCGGTGGGCCGGCCCGCCCGGAACCG